>JAFGOQ010000222.1 GCA_016926405.1 Bacteroidales bacterium | reverse complement strand
ATAATATAGTTTATATTAATTTATTTAATGTACTATGTAATTAAACTAAATAGGTATATAGTTTTATTATATTATCTGCCTTTTGTTTTACAAAATATTTTGATATGGGTTATTAGGTTATATTGTTTGAACTATAATAGTTGATAATAAAGTGAATAATTTACTAGAGGGTTAATACACTTAATAGTTCTCAATTATAAATATGTTTTTGTAGCTTTATACGTCAATAAAAATTGGTAAAAATGAATATATCAATAATAGGATCGGGGGGAGTAGCAACGCATTTGGCTTCTGCTTTATATAATGTGGGTCATAATATTACCTCTGTTTATAGCCGCTCTATCGATAATGCTAAATTACTATCGGCAAAGGTTAATGCAAATGCCGTTTGTAATATTAACCATCTGCCAAATTCCGAGGTGTATATTATTGCCGTTTCCGACGACTCAATAGAGTCAGTAGTTAAGCAATTGCCAAACACAAATGCCATTGTTGTTCATACTTCGGGAAGTGTTTCTGTTGATGTTTTTAACAATAGAATTAAAAACTATGGTTCGTTTTATCCTTTGCAAACATTCTCGAAAGAGAAACAGGTTGATTTTCTAACGATTCCAATTTTTATTGAGGCAAGCAATGCTAAAACAGAGCAGACTCTTATTCAACTAGCCCAATCGGTTTCAAAAGTAGTTAAGGTTACCGATAGTTTTAAGCGTGCTCAGCTTCATTTAGCAGCAGTTTTTGCTTGTAACTTCACAAATCATTTATACTCAATAGCTGACGATATTTTAAAAAAATCGGATTTAGATATCTCTGTTCTGAAACCTCTTATAGAAGAGTGTGTAAATAAACTTAATACGCTGTCGCCACAACAAGCGCAGACTGGCCCAGCTGCTCGAAAAGATCTTAAAATTATTGATAAACAGCTCGATTTTCTGAGTAACGACAAGGAACTTCAACAGATTTATAAGATATTTACAGAGAGAATTATTAGAAGTAACAAGTAAGATGTGAATGCCTATATCACTATTTCACCATATTACCAAATTACTATATCCTAATAACTAACGACTAAAGACTAAAAAACAATATGGCAAATTTTAAAGAAGATTTAAACAAGGTAAAAGCTTTTGTTTTCGACTACGATGGTGTTTTTACAAATGCTCAGGTTTTAATTCATCAGTCGGGCGAGTTGTTGCGCCAGTCGAATATGCGCGATGGTTTTGCCATTGCTAACGCTGTTAAAAAGGGTTACAAAATAGCAATTATTTCGGGTGGCCGTAGCGAAACTGTTCGTGGCAGAATGCAGAATCTTGGTGTTAAAGATGTTATTATTAATTCAACCGATAAGGTAAATGACATTGAAGAATTTTTGAAGAAATATAATTTACAGTACGACGATATTCTATATATGGGCGACGATATACCCGATTACCCTGTGCTTAAAAGAGTAGGAGTGCCAACTTGTCCTGCCGATGCTGTTATGGAGATTAAAAGTATATCGAAATATATATCGCAATATAATGGTGGCCAAGGTTGTGTGCGCGATGTGCTAGAGCAAGTGCTACGTTTAAATGGCGATTGGTTTAGCCCCGATGAATGGGAATAATGTTTTGTAGAGATGCACGTCCGTGTGTCTCTACAAAACTTAATAATAAAACCTAATATCAAATACTAAAGACTAATAACTAACTACCAATATTCAATGAAAAATGTTTCAAAACTAATCCGCTGGCCTAACATTTTAATGATTGCATTTACAATGTATGCAATGCGATATGCAGTTTTGTTGCCAATATTTGATAATATAAATATCAGACCAGTTGTTACTCATATCGACTTTTTTATACTTGTGCTTACTATGATGGCTATAACCGCTGGTGGGTATGTTATAAACGATTATTTCGATACTCGTGCCGATATGATAAATCGTCCTGCTAGGGTTCTTGTTGGTAAGCATATCAATAGACGAAAAGTAATTATGTTGCATTGGATGCTAAATATTATAGCTGTTGTTGCTGGTGGATATGTTACCTACTCAATAGGTAAGCCTTATTTGGTTCTGTTATTTATTGCCGAAATTACTGTTTTGTGGTTTTACTCTAGTTATTTTAAGCAAAAGCTATTTCTAGGAAACCTGTTAGTTGCAATTCTTACAGGCTCGGTTCCTTTTTTGGTTTGGATGGTTGATATGTGGGCCATTTATCCCGAAAAATCGTTTATAAGTTGGTTTGTTACAAAACCATCGCACTATCTTTATTACTGGATTTTTGTGTATACTTTTTTTGCTTTTGCACTTACTTTAATTCGCGAAATAATTAAAGATGCCGAAGATATTAAGGGCGATACCGAGTTTGGTCGTAAAACAATTCCTATTGTTTTTGGAATAAAAAAGACGAAAATTTTAGTGGTTACTCTAACTTCGTTAGTTCTTATAATGATAGCCCTTCTGTTTAACAAAGCCACTTTCGAAGGTTATTTCAGCCCAATATATTTGCTTATTTTATTAATACTGCCAATTATTTATTTAATAAATAGTGTTCTTAAAGCCAAGCAACGTGCCGATTTTTCGAGAAGTAGTTTGCTGTCTAAAGTTATTATGCTATTTGGTGTTTTATACTCATTTGTGTTTTATTATTATATGTGATTTTTCGCCCTAAGGGGAATGGGAGTAGAAGAGTTGTTTTGGGGAGTTAAATTTTAAATTAAAATAATAAATGCTTACAGAAAAAATTAAAGATTACAATATACTTTTAGGATCGCAGTCGCCACGAAGAAAAGAGCTTTTGGCAATGCTTAACATAAATTTCCAAGTTCGTTTGGGCGACGATTTCGATGAGGTGTTTCCTGACGATATGGATGTAAATGATGTTCCTCTGTTTTTGTCCAGAGGTAAATCGCACAACATACCTTTAGTAAACTCAAACGATTTATTAATTACATCCGACACTATTGTTGTTTTAGATGATAATGTTTTAGGAAAACCTGCCGACTATTACGATGCTTTTAATATGCTAAAAGCACTCTCGGGACGATCGCATAAAGTTATTACAGGAGTATATTTTCGAACAAATAATAAAGAAATAGGTTTCTGCTCTACTACCCAAGTGTTTTTTAAAAATCTATCGGACTCCGAGATAGAATTTTATATTAACAACTATAAACCTTACGATAAAGCTGGTTCGTATGGTATTCAGGAGTGGATTGGCGCTATTGGCGTTGAGCGAATAGAAGGTTCGTACTTTAATGTAATGGGGCTTCCTGTTCAGCAATTATATACCGAGTTATTAAAGTTTATAAATTAAAATAATATAAAAATGAAGAAAACGTTATTATCTCTGATTTTTGGGGTTTCGATTCTTTTTTCAGCTTCTGCCGACGAAGGGATGTGGTTGCCATCACTGTTAAAGCAGCTCAACATTCAGGATATGCAAAGCAAAGGATTGAGACTTTCTGCCGACGATATTTATAATATCAATGAGGCAAGCATGAAAGATGGAATTGTAATTTTTGGTCGTGGCTGTACTGGTGAACTAATAAGTAAAGAGGGTTTAGTTTTAACTAACCATCACTGTGGTTACGGATCTATTCAGCAACACAGCTCTGTTGAGCACGATTATCTGACAGATGGATATTGGGCCATGACACGCGAGCAAGAGCTTGCTACACCAGGCCTTTCGGTAAAGTTTCTTGTTCGTATCGACGATGTTACTTCGCAAGTTTTAAAAGGTTATAAACCTACAATGACCGAGGAAAAGCGTCAGGAAATTGTTGAGAAAAACATAAACAAGATTAAGAAGAATGCAACAAGAGGTAATAACTATCAGGCTGTTGTAAAACCATTTTATTATGGTAACGACTACTATATGTTCGTTTATCAGGAATTTACCGATGTTCGATTGGTTGGTGCTCCACCATCGTCAATAGGTAAGTTTGGTGGCGATACCGACAACTGGATGTGGCCTCGTCATACAGGCGATTTTAGCTTGTTCCGTATTTATGCCGATAAGAATAATAATCCTGCCGATTACTCGCCAGACAATGTTCCTTACGTTCCTAAAAAGTCGTTTAAAATATCGTTAAAAGGAGTTAACGAAGGCGACTTCTCAATGGTTTTGGGTTATCCTGGATCAACCGAAGAGTATCTTTATTCGCGTGATGTCGATTTTATGGTAAAAACATCTTTGCCTCATAAAATAGCTCTTCGTACAACACGTTTGGATATTATGCGCGACGAGATGGATAGAAGTGATAAAGTTCGTATTCAATACTCATCGAAATATGCTGGCGTTGCCAACTCGTGGAAAAAATGGAAAGGCATTATTCGTGGTTTAAACAGATTAGATGCTGTTGAGGTTAAGAAAAATGTAGAGTCTCGATTTGCTGCTTGGGCTAATTCCGATGCAGCTTTAAAAGCAAAATATGGTTCTATTCTAGACGGTTTTAATGAGCAGTATTCGAAACTAGAAAAGTATAATCTAGCATTAGACTATTATCGCGAAGCAGCATTATCTGTTGAGGCAGTAAAAATGGCTCGTAATTTCGAATCGTTTTTAAAAGATATTAAAGGTCTTAAAGGCGAAAAGCTTGATAAGATGATTGCTAAAGCTCAGCAAAAAAACAAAACCTTTTTTAAAGACTATTATATGCCTATCGATCAGCTTACCTTTGTTGAGATGATGAAGGCTTATAAGAACGATATTGCTCCTGAGTTTTATCCTGCCTTTTTTGATGTAGTAGAAAAAGAGTATAATGGCGACTTTATGGAGTACTCTAAATATCTTTACAACAAGTCTAGACTAATTACAGAGTCACGAGTTAGTAAACTTATTTCTGAGGTTGCCAATAATAACAATTCCGATGCTGTTATAAACGATCCTTTCTATAAAGTTTATGAGGATTTCTATAATGTATATCAAGCAAAAGTTGTTGCTCCTTATAGCCAGATTAAAGCTTCTTTAGACCCATTATATCGCGACTATATGAGCGGTCTTATTAAAATGGAGTCAAATAAAACACTATTCCCCGATGCCAATTTTACAATGCGCGTTGCTTATGGTAATGTAAAAGGTTATACTCCACGCGATGGTGTTCAGTACGAATATTACTCTACTTTAGAGGGTATTATGGCAAAAGATAATCCCGATATTTATGATTATGATGTTCCAGCCAAACTGAAAGAGCTTTTCAAAAATAAAGACTATGGCCAGTATCAACACAATGGAACAGTTCCAGTAGCTTTTGTTGCAACTAATCATACTTCTGGAGGTAATTCTGGTAGTCCCGTTTTTAATGCAGACGGCGAATTAGTAGGAATTAACTTCGATAGATGTTGGGAAGGAACAATGAGCGATGTAATGTACGACCCTTCGCAGTGTCGAAATATTACTCTTGATGTTAGATATGCACTTTTTATTATCGATAAATTTGCTGGAGCAACCCATCTTATTGATGAAATGGATATTATAAAATAAAAATTTATTTAGCTTACAATCTAAGGCTACCGTATGGTAGCCTTTTTTTATGCATTGTTAATTAGATAACAATGAAAATATTTCATCTGATTTTTTTTTGAAGTAGCATTAATCTTTTATATATTGATCCTTGTAACCAAATATATATCAGTTAATTTTATTATTATTTAACCCAATAAATGCCAAAATCAATGATGAATTTAGAAGAGTACGTAAACTACCTTGCCGATAAGCATGGTAGAAACAGAGAGAGCTTATTGCCGATCTTGCAAGGTATTGTTGAAAAAGAACGATACCTTTCTGATGTAGCAATGATTGAAGTAGCTAAACAGTTGGATGTTTCGGCAGCCGATGTTTATGGAACAGCATCTTTTTATTCGTTTTTAGACACTGTTCCTCGTGGCGAAAATGTTATTAGAGTGTGTAAGACAATAACTTGCGATATGCATGGTAAGAAGCAGATTGTTAAGGCTATTGAAGATACTCTTAAAATTAAGGTAGGCGAAACAACACAGGATAAGAAGTTCTCGTTGTTGACAACAAACTGCTTAGGGTGGTGTCATAAGGGGCCTGTTATGTTAATAAATAGCACACCTTACACAGAATTAACACCTGATAAAGCCAGAGAAATTTTGGCCGAATATATTCGTAAGTAATAACCCTAAAACCAATTACAATGAATGATAAGCAATTAAAACGAGTAGATTTAATTTTTATTGAAGAGGCCATTCTTTCGAAGGTTCTTAAGGAGACTTTTAAGAAAGATAATAGTCAAATCTTAAACGAGATATTAGAATCTGGTTTGAGAGGTCGCGGTGGTGCTGGTTTTCCTACAGGAATGAAATGGAAATATACAGCCGATGAACCCGATCCTGTTAAATATGTTATTTGTAATGCAGATGAAGGTGAGCCAGGAACATTCAAAGATCGCGAAATTCTTACTCGAGTTCCGCAACGTGTTTTTGGAGGAATGGCTGTTGTAGCAAAAGTGATTAATGCAAAAGAGGGTTTCTTATATTTAAGGGGCGAGTACAACTATCTTCGTCCAAAATTAGAAGAGGAGTTAGAGAAATTTCATGCCGAACTAGATGCATTGAATTTTGATTTCCGTATTAAAATATTTATGGGTAGCGGTGCCTACGTATGTGGCGAGGAGAGTGCCTTATTCCAAAGTATGGAAGGACATCGTGGCGAACCACGTAACAAGCCTCCATATCCAACAAAGAGTGGATACATGGGTAAACCTACAGTTATTAATAACGTTGAGACTCTTGTATACGCCTTTATGATTTGCTATATGGGTTCCGCTAAATTTAAAGACCTGGGAACATTCGACTCAAGAGGATCTAAAGTATTCTCAATTTCTGGCGATACTCCAAAAGCTGGTATTTACGAGCTTGAATTAGGTATGTCGTTAGCTGATTTTGTAGAAGATTTTGGCGATGGTGATACTAAGGCTGTTCAGGTTGGTGGTGCTTCGGGATTTTGCGTTCCTCGTAAAAAGTTTGCCGAAACTATTATTGGATTCGAAGGTGTTCCTACGGGAGGCTCGATGATGATTTTTAATAGTTCTCGATCTATGTATAATGTTTTGTTTAACTATTTAGATTTCTTCGAAGAAGAATCGTGTGGACAGTGTACTCCTTGTAGAGTTGGTTGTCAGCAACTAATAAAAGGGATTAAAGCTGTTAAGAGTGGCGAAAAGAGTTCTGAATATCTTGACGATTTGCTAAGTCTTACCGAGACAATGAAAGCAACTTCAAAATGTGGTTTGGGGCAGTCGGTAGCTAACTCTTTCTACTCAATAGTTCATAATTTCCGTGAGGAGATGATTTATTAACCCGTTATTCAAAACATTTTTAATGATGGAAAAAAAGATAAAACTTACCATAGATGGCATCGCCGTAGAGGTTCAAGAGGGACAATCTATTTTAGATGCAGCAAAAAAAGTTAATGTAAAAATTCCTACTCTTTGCTATCACGAAGATCTTTGTGTAGCTGGTAACTGTAGAGTTTGTGTTGTTGAGGTTGAAGGAATGCGTACCCTTCAGGCTTCATGTGCATACCCTGCTCAATCGGGAATGGTAGTTAATACTAATAGTGCAAAAGTTCGTAAGGCTCGTAAAGATATTATAGGATTATTAATATCGGAGCATAGTACACAATGTACTACTTGTTACCGTAGTACTAACTGCGAATTGCAAGAACTTGCTTCGGAATACAATATTGATAACGACACATATTTAAGTGTTTTAAAGCCAAACTTTAAAGTAGATAAATCGTCGTGGTCAATAGAGAAAGACGATAGGAAATGTATTCGTTGTCAACGTTGTGTTCGTACTTGTGCCGAATTACAAGGCGTTAATGCTATTAGTGTAGCTCATAAAGGAAAAGATATGGGTATCTCTACTTTTCTTGATCTGCCTTTAAACGATGTAATTTGTGTAAACTGTGGTCAGTGTGTTAATCGCTGTCCTACTGGTGCTTTAACAGAACGTCGTTACTTTAATGAGATTTGGGATGCTATTGGCGATCCAACAAAGCATGTTGTTATGAACACTGCTCCATCGGTGCGTGTTGCTTTAGGTGAAATGCTTGGCTATCCTGTTGGCGAGCGTGTAACAGGTAAAATGGTTACAGCAATGAAAAAAATGGGTATCGATTCTGTTCTTGATACCGATTTCTCTGCCGACCTTACAATTGTAGAGGAGGGTAACGAACTTCTTAAGCGACTTAGAAAAGTTGTTAAGGATGGTAATAAAGAAGTTAAATTACCAATGATTACTTCTTGCTCTCCTGGTTGGGTTAAGTTTATCGAACATATGTATCCCGATCATCTAGGACATTTGTCTACTTGTAAATCACCACAGCAGATGTTTGGTGCATTAACAAAAACATACTATGCCGAAAAAATTGGTGTTAAGCCAGAGGATATTGTTTCTGTTGCTATTATGCCATGTGCTGCCAAGAAGTACGAGGCTAATCGTCCAGAGATGAATGATAGTGAATATCGCGATGTAGATTGCGGATTGACAACTCGCGAGTTAGGCCACATGATTAAGCAAGCAGGTATTTCGTTTATGGATCTCAAGGATTCTAAGTACGATAATATTATGGGCGAATCGTCGGGTGCTGGTGTTATTTTTGGTGCAACAGGAGGAGTTATGGAGGCTGCTCTTCGTACAGCATACGAGGTTGTTACCGGAAGAGAAGTACCTTTTAAAAACCTTAATATTCTAGCTGTTCGTGGTGAAGAGGGTATTAAAGATGCATCTATAAAAATAGAAGGATGTCTTCCTGAATGGTCTTTCCTTGAAGGAGTAGAGCTTAAGGTTGCTATTGCTCATGGTCTAAAGAATGCTCGAATTATAATGGATCAGATAGCTGCTGGTGAGTCGCCATATCATTTTATCGAGATTATGGCATGTCCTGGTGGATGTATTGGTGGAGGAGGTCAGCCTATTCCAACTAATGCCGAAATTCGTAGAAAACGAACTTTAGCTATTTATAAAGAGGATATGGGAATGGCTATTCGTAAGTCGCACGACAATCCTGAAATAATTGCATTATATAGGGATTACTTGGATGAACCTCTTGGGCATTTATCTCATAAACTATTGCATACGCATTATCGTAAACGCAACAGGTATTAAATTCAATTTTATTTATTTTAACAGGCAACTTCTATGGTTGCCTGTTTTTTTATATGGTTTTATAAATCAAATTGTTATTTGAATAACAGTAATATTGTGTTTTATGTCGATTTTATTTCGTAACAAAATATTATACTTTTACCTACAATTTTAGCGTTTTTATCCTTGTTTTTGCTACCTTGAACGCTTTAAAAGTAATCCGATATAACAATTAAATGACGATTAAAGAAATTGCTGAATGTGTTAGTGCCGAAATAAAAATTGGGCACGATAATTTAGATTTTGAAATAAAAGCAGGTTTTGCCTCCGACTTAATGAGCGATGTTTTGACTATTGAAACAGACGACATCCTTTTGGTTACAGGTCTTGTTAATCTGCAGAGTATTCGCACAGCCGAGATGTCTGATATTAAATGTATTTTATTTGTTCGTAATAAAATTGTTACAAGCGATATGTTAGAAGTAGCCAAGGAAAATGGTATGGTTATTCTACAATCGCCTTTGTCGATGTTTATGGCAATAGGTAAATTATTTTCTGCAGGATTAAAAGCTGTTTATTAATTATGAAATTTGATTTTAAAGTTGAAGCTGGCGATTTTACTAATGCGGGAACTGCATCGAGTGAGATAAAAAAAATACTTAAACAATTAAATATCGATACCAAAATTATAAAACGTATTGTTGTTGCTATGTATGAGGCTGAAGTGAACATTGTAGCACACTCGTATGGTGGAGAAATTATCGCCGATATTGATACAGATAGAATTTTAGTGAAATTTGAAGATAGTGGTCCTGGTATTCCAGATATAGAAAAGGCTATGGAGATAGGTTTTTCTACAGCCTCGCAAAAAGTTCGTGAGATGGGCTTTGGTGCTGGTATGGGGCTTCCTAATATTAAAAAGAATGTCGACGAATTAGATCTTTCGTCGGTAGTTGGAGAGGGAACTACACTTACAATGACAGTTAATTTTTAGATATATGGATTTTAGTCATTTCCATCATGCCATAAAAGTAGATCCCGATATTTGTATCGGTTGTTCGCACTGTATGCGTGTTTGTCCTACCGAAGCTATTAGAGTTTGGAACGGTGTTGCTGATATTAACGGGAACAGATGTATCGATTGTGGTGATTGCTATAGAGTATGTCCTGTTTCTGCTATTTTTGTTCATCACGATCCTCTAGAATCAATACAGCCTTATAAAGCTAGGGTGGCTCTTATACCATCAATTCTTATAGGACAGTTTCCAGAGATAGTAAAAACATCGCAGATATACAACTCGTTTTACGAGCTTGGATTCACTCATGTTGTTGAGGTTGAACAAGGTGTTGATGTTCTTATTGATGCTTATAAAGATGGCGAGTTTCCTAATCATGAGAAACCTTATATTTCAACATATTGCCCTGCAATTGTTAGGCTTATTCAGGTTAGGTTTCCATCGTTACTAGACAATTTAATTTTAGTGAATCCGCCTTCCGATATTACTGCTGCTTTTTATCGTAAGAAATTATTAGAGGAAGGTTTTTTGGAAGAAGAGATAGGGCTATTTTATATTACTCCATGTGCAGCAAAAATAGCAGCTGTAAAAAGTCCCGAAGGCGAGGATAAATCGAATATCGATGGGGTTATTAATATGAATTTTCTGTATGATAAGATTTATCGAAAAATTTCGAACGAAACAATTAAGTCTACAGCATCTTCGGATATGGGAAAACTCTCGCCTGAGAGTATTTTGTGGAGTTTAACAGGTGGCGAAGCAAGACATTTTAAAGGACGTAATCTCTCTATCGATGGTATTTCGAATGTTATAGAGTTTCTTGAACATATAGAAGATCAGGAGAACCACGATATTGATTTTCTTGAGCTTCGTTCGTGTAATCAGAGTTGTGCTGGAGGTATTTTAGTTTCGGGGAATAGATTCTTTAATATTGAAAGACTTAATAAACGAGCTAAGCGAATGAGTAGCTATCCTATAGAGCCTCGTCAAGAGCGCAAAGACGATATGTTTTCGTGCAAAGAGGAGATTCTTGGGCTTAATAAGTTACACGAGATTAAACCTCGATCGATAATTCTCGATCAGAATCTTTCTGTTGCACTTGAAAAAATGAAAAAGGCGAGTAAGCTAACAAGTTATCTGCCAGGTTTCGACTGTGGCGCTTGTGGAGCTCCCACTTGTAAAGCTTTGGCCGAAGATATTGCACAAAATAACGCAACACTTTCTCATTGCGTTTTTATGCAACGTGTAATGGAGAAGCATCACCGTTTAAGTCCCGAACATGCAATTCGTATTATCGAACGAGTGTGGGGAAAAAATAGATTAAATAAAAATCCTAAGTAATAACAGGTTTTAATAGTATAAAAATGAGAGTCTCTGAATTAGTAAAAGAGTTGAATCTGAAAGTTGTTGCAGGTCATAATGGTCTTGAAAACGAAATTTCGGGTGGATATGTGTCCGATTTACTTAGCGATGTTATGGGAAATAGCAAAGCAGGCCAGATTTGGATTACATTACAGACACATAAGAATGTTGCTGCAATAGCATCGCTTAAAGAGTTGTCGGCAATAATTTTGGTTAGCAATTTTAAAGCTGCCCCCGATACCATTGACCATTGCAATGAAGAAAATATTCCAGTTTTATGTACCGAACTATCGGCTTTTGAAATAGCTGGATTAGTTTATAATGCAATTACTGTTGATTAGTCTAAAATAAAACAGTCAAATAACAAAGTGAATAAAAAACAATTATGAAATTACTGAAAAAATCCATTTTTATTTTATGCTTATTTTCTTTACTGCAGCCTATTTTGGCTAATAGCAAAAAGGATATTAAGAGAATTAATAAAAGTCTTATTATAGACTTTTTTATGAATTACGAATTGTCTGCAAAGAATGGAAATCTATCAACTATTCTAGATTTTTTTCCTAGTTCCGATTGCTCCAATTATAAGGAAGTTGTAGTTAATTCTAACGTTGGTGGAAATAATGGGGTATGCAAGTTTATTTACGGCAAAAAGGGAGAGGTTTTGAACGTTTCTTTTGTTGTAAGAAATCGTGTTTATAAGTATGATTTCTTTTATAAAGGTAAATTGTTGTCATACATAAATCTTACAGACAAGCGGATAATGGATTTTTCGTATGATAAAAAAGGCGCTATTAAAACAATTACTAGACTAAAACAAGGTATGGCTTTTGAATATAATTTTAATTATTCAGAAGCTGAAAATAAGTACGATATCAAATTATTTGTTACACGTGAAGGCAAAAAGAGACCAAGCTCTAGTAAATATTATGTGCAACTAGATAACAATCATAGATTGGAAAGTTTTTTTATTGACGTATTTTCAGTGAAAAACATTAAGTATACAGATTCTTTCGATATTTTATCTTCTTCATTTGCAGATGTTAATGAAGATAATAATAAAATAGGTTGGGATTATGTGAAAATTGATGATAAAGGTAATTGGTTGGAACGAAGACTAAATAGAGTAACATTTAAAAGAGAAATTGTTTATAACTAACATATCTTGAGAATTAAAACTCTCGCTGATTATTGAATACCTCATTAACCAGCGAGAGCAATTTTTTTATATAGGAATTAATATCAATAAAAAATGAATCTATACAAGGCCGATTTACATATTCACACACTATTGTCGCCTTGTGGAGATTTGGATATGACTCCTAAAAATATCCTTGCAAAGGCAAAGGCGCAAAATATCGATATTATAGGTATTACCGATCATAACTCTGTTCGTCAGTGTTATTTGGTAAAAGAACTTGCAGAGAATGATGATATTTTGGTTCTGTGTGGTGCCGAGGTTACTACATCGGAAGAGGTTCACTGTTTAGTTTTTTTCGAGAAAGATCATCAATTGATAGAATTTCAGGATTTTATTGAAGAAAATTTACCTGGTTTTTTAAACGATCCTTCGTTTTTCGGATACCAAGTTGTTATCGATAAAAACGAAGATATTATTTATGAAGAAGAGTTGTTGCTAACATCGGCATTACGAAAAAGCATCGACGAAATATCTGAAAAAGTATCTCAGTTAAATGGGATATTTATACCTGCTCATATCGACAAATCAAAAAACAGCATTATTAGTCAGTTAGGTTTTGTTCCTAAAGGATTAAAATTTGATGCACTTGGGTTATCGCCCCATTGCGATTTCTCTGAATTCATTGTTGAAAACTCATATTTAAAAGATTTTTCTTTTGTTAGAAATTCAGATGCTCATTATGTTGATGATATAGGTAAAGTATTTACAGAGTTACAAATGAAGGAACTTTCTTTTGAAGAAGTTCGAATGGCCTTAAATAAAATTGATGGTCGAAAAATTGTTAAAATATGAAGGAGTTGTCACTTCACATACTTGATATTGTTCATAACTCAATTTCGGCTAAAGCTACGTTGGTTGAAATTGAAGTAGTAGAGAATTTAGATTCCGATACATTTGATATTTGTATTATTGATAACGGGAAGGGGATGAGCGAGGATACTGTAAAAAGAGTTTCCGATCCTTTTTATACTACCCGTACCACCCGAAAGGTGGGTATGGGAATAGCCCTATTTAAACAGAATGCCGAACAAACAGGAGGATGGCTAAATATTTCGTCGGTATTAGGAAAAGGAACAAAAGTAGAAGTTCATTTTTCGCATTCTAATATCGATCGTCCCGAGTTAGGCGATATATCTGGTGTTTTAGCTATGTTGATTACCGGAACGCCAAATGTAAATTTTAGATATAAGCACAAAATAAATAGTGCAGAATTTGAATTTACAACCCTCGAAATAAAGGAAGCTTTGGGTGATGTTTCGATAAACACACCAGAAGTCTATGGCTTTTTAACTGAATTTATTAACTCCAATTTAGAAGAAATACAAATTAAGTAAAAGAGGGTGTTAATTAGGGCGTTATTTTATTAACAATCGGATTTGTAACTTAAATTTGCAGGAAATTTATACGAAACGCAATAAGAGATAAATAAACGAGTACTATTATGTCAAAAATTAAATCATTAGCCGACTTAAAGAAGCTTTCAGGAGAACTTAAGTCAAAGATTGATTTGCGCGAGAAGGGTGATAACCCAGAAAGCATTGTGCAAATTAAAGTTGGTATGGCTACCAGCGGTATCGCTTCGGGTGC
Organism: Bacteroidales bacterium; assembly: GCA_016926405.1. Classification (GTDB taxonomy): domain Bacteria; phylum Bacteroidota; class Bacteroidia; order Bacteroidales; family UBA6680; genus UBA6680. The sequence continues at coordinate 22,666 of JAFGOQ010000222.1, read as the reverse complement.
CAAAGAGATTTTTAATTATTTTGCAGAAGAGTTGCCAAAACGTAGTATCGATGCAGTAGTTGCCCAAACAGGTGATATGGGTTATTGCTATGCAGAGCCTACTATAGAGGTTAAACTTCCTGGTCAAGATCCAATAGTTTTTGGATATGTGGATATTAAAAAAGCGGACGAAATCATCGAAAAGTACATCAAGAATGGTGAATTAGTAGAGGGTATTATTCCGCAAAATTATGAAACAATTGACTAATTAAGGGAGGATCTACCGATGGCAAAATATAAAATGCATTTACTGGTATGTGCCGGTACTGGTTGTAGAGCTTCTGCTGGCGAAACAATCATCGAAAATTTTAAAAAAGAGTTAGAAGAAAAAAATCTTGCAGGCGAAGTTCAAGTTGTTCCTACAGGATGTTTTGGTTTCTGCGAAAAAGGACCTATCGTTAAAGTTATGCCTGATAATACTTTCTACACTCAGGTTACTCCTGATGATGTTAAAGAAATTATCGACGAGCATATCATTAAAGGTCGTAAAGTTGAGCGTTTATTGTACAAAGATCCTAAGAAAGAAGAGCATGTTAGTGACTCTAAGCACATGGGCTTTTACAAAAAACAAATTCGTATAGCTTTACGTAACTGTGGTTTTATTAACCCAGAAAATATTGAAGAATATATTGCAAGAGATGGTTATTCGGCTCTTGGAAAATGTTTGACAGAGTTAACACCAGGACAAGTAATCGACGAAATTAAGAAGTCGGGTTTACGCGGTCGTGGGGGCGGTGGATTCCCTACTGGATTAAAGTGGGAGTTCTGTGCTAAGAACGATGCCGATCAGAAATACGTTGTTTGTAATGCCGACGAGGGAGACCCAGGAGCTTTTATGGATCGTTCGATTCTTGAAGGTGATCCACATGCTGTTCTTGAGGCAATGGCTATTTGTGGTTACTCTACAAAAGCATCTATTGGTTTAATTTATATTCGTGCCGAGTATCCTTTGGCAATCGAAAGACTTAAAACAGCTATTAAGCAAGCTCGTGAATACGGAATGCTTGGTAAAGATATTTTCGGAACAGGTTTCGATTTTGATATCGAAATGCGTTACGGTGCTGGTGCTTTTGTTTGTGGTGAAGAGACTGCTCTTATTCACTCTATGGAAGGTGAGCGTGGCGAGCCTACTGTTAAGCCTCCATTCCCTGCTGAGTCGGGTTATAAAGGAAAACCAACAAATGTTAACAACGTTGAGACGTTTGCTAATATTCCTGTTATTATTAATAAAGGAGCCGAGTGGTTTGCTAGCATTGGTACTGAGAAATCAAAAGGAACAAAAGTATTTGCTCTTGCTGGTAAAATCAACAATGTTGGACTTATCGAGGTTCCAATGGGTATCACTCTTCGCGAAGTAATTTTCGAAATTGGTGGTGGTATTAAAGATGGTAAGAAATTTAAGGCTGTTCAAACAGGTGGTCCTTCGGGAGGTTGTTTAACAGAAGAACACCTTGATACACCAATTGACTTTGATACTCTTATGGCTGCTGGATCTATGATGGGTTCGGGAGGTATGATTGTTATGGACGAGGACGACTGTATGGTTTCTGTTGCTAAATTCTACCTAGAATTTACAGTAGAAGAATCATGTGGTAAGTGTGCTCCATGTCGTATTGGTAACAAACGTCTTCACGAAATTCTTGGAAAAATTACTAAAGGAAACGGTACTAAAGAAGATCTTGACTTATTAGTTAACATGTGTAATGTAATTAAAGATACATCGCTATGTGGATTAGGTCAAACATCTCCAAACCCTATTCTTTCAACTATTAAAAACTTCTACAGCGAGTATCTTGCTCACGTTGAAGATAAGAAGTGTCCTGCAGGCGCTTGTAAAGATCTAATGCAATATGTAATTGAGGCCGATAACTGTGTTGGCTGTACTGCTTGTGCTAGAGTTTGTCCTGTTGGTGCTATCTCGGGAGAGAGAAAACAAGCTCATATTATCGACACTGCTACATGTATTAAGTGTGGTGCTTGTATCGAGAAGTGTAAGTTTAACGCAATTTTTATCAAATAATTGGAGGGTTATCAAGAATGAATTTAGTAAAATTAACTATAGATGGCCAACAAGTAGAAGTAGAAAAAGGTACTACTATTTATAAGGCGGCTAAACAATTAGGAATAGATATACCAGTCCTTTGTTACATGGATCTTCATGGCATGAATATCGAGAATAAGCCAGGTGGCTGTCGTATTTGTGTTGTTGAAGTTGAGGGCAGAAGAAACCTTGCTCCATCGTGTTCAACAAATGTTGACGAAGGAATGGTTGTAAGAACTAGCAGTATGCGTGTTATTAATGCTCGTCGTACTGTTTTAGAATTTATATTATCAGATCATCCAAAAGAGTGTTTATCTTGTGCTAAGTCGGGTCACTGCGAGCTTCAAGACCTTGCTGTTAAGTTAGGTGTTCGCGAGATTCCTTATCAAGACACTGCTGAGATGTCGACATACCAGAAAGACTACTCACCATCGATTATCCGCGATATGGATAAGTGCGTTATGTGTCGCAGATGCGAGACAATGTGTAACGATGTACAAACTGTAGGTGCTCTTTTTGCTGTTAATCGTGGATTTGAAGCTGTTGTAGCTCCTGCTTTCGAAATGGATCTTCAGAAGTCTACTTGTACTTACTGTGGACAGTGTGTGGCTGTTTGTCCTACTGGTGCTTTAACAGAGGTTGATCATACTCCATCTGTTATTCGTGCTCTTGCCGATCCATCGAAAACTGTTATCGTTCAAACAGCTCCTGCTGTTCGTGCTGCTCTTGGTGAAGAGTTTGGTATGGAACCAGGTAACCTTGTTACTGGACAGATGGCTGCTGCGCTTCGTCGTTTAGGTTTTAATTTTGTATTTGATACTGACTTTGCTGCCGACCTTACAATTATGGAAGAGGGTACTGAGTTATTAGGTCGTCTTACAAAACACCTTGAAGGCGATAAGAATGTTAAACTTCCTATTTTAACTTCGTGTTGTCCGGGTTGGGTTAACTTCTTCGAAGCTCAATTCCCTGATATGATTGATATACCATCAACAGCTCGTTCTCCGCAACAGATGTTTGGTGCTATTGCAAAAACATATTTTGCCGACAAAATTGGTGTTAAGCGCGAGGATTTAGTTGTTGTTTCAATTATGCCTTGTGTTGCTAAGAAATACGAGTCGGAAAGAGATGAGTTTAAAGTAGACGGAAACCCAGATGTTGACTTTGCTTTAACTACTCGCGAATTAGCTCACCTTATTAAGCAAGCAAACATGGATATCAAGACTCTTCCAGAAGAAGATTTTGATTCTCCTATGGGCGAGAGTACAGGTGCTTCTGTTATCTTCGGTGTTACTGGAGGTGTTATCGAAGCTGCTACTCGTACTGCTTACGAGGTTTTCACTAAGAAAAAACTTGAGAAAGTTGAATTCCAACAATTACGTGGTCTTGAGGGTATCAGAGCTGCTAAAGTTGACTTTAACGGACTTGAATTAAATATTGGTATTGCTCATGGTTTGGGTAATGCTCGTAAATTACTTGAAGATATCAGAGCTGGTAAGTCTGAATTCCACGCTATTGAAATCATGGCTTGTCCTGGTGGATGTATTGGTGGTGGTGGTCAGCCTCTTCACCATGGCGATTCTTCTATCCTTAAAAAACGTGCTGCTGCTCTTTATCGCGAAGACGACGGAAAAGCTATCCGTAAGTCTCACGAGAATCCTGCTATTGCAGAACTTTACGAAAAGTTCCTTGGTACTCCTATGAGCGAGAAAGCACATCATCTTCTTCATACTCACTATGCTAGTAAGCAGACTGTGATTCATGAAAAAGAGGATTAATTTAATTGAGTATTACTAATATTAAAGAAAGATTATGTCTGGATATACTATAGAATTAAAGAAAACGGATTTAGATACTCTTAGAGATGTATGTAAATCGTTTAATAACGATCCGGGAGAGTTAATTAACGTTCTTCATAAGGCTCAAAGTATTTTTGGTTACCTTCCTGCCGAGATTCAAGAGGTAGTAGCTAAAGAATTGAATATTTCTGTTGCAAAGGTTTATGGTGTTGTAACATTTTATTCGTTCTTTACAATGAAACCAAAAGGTAAATTCCCTATTTCTATCTGTACTGGTACTGCATGTTACGTGCGTGGTGCCGATAAAGTATTAGAAGAGTTTAAGCGTGTTCTTAAATTAGAAGTTGGTGAAACAGCCCAAGACGGTAAATTCTCGTTAAGTTGTTTGCGTTGTGTTGGCGCTTGTGGTTTAGCTCCTGTTGTTATGGTAGGAGAAAAAACTTACGGTCGTGTGTCGCCTGACGAGGTACGTAAAATTATTGAAGAGTACGACGGATTGTAGTCGTTGATAATAAATATAAAAGCGGGCTCACATTTTGTGAAGCCCGCTTTTTTTATAGCTAATCAAGTGTTGCAAACTAATGTTTTTCGGAAATTCATTGCCAATCAAGTGTTGCAAACTAATGTTTTCCAGAAATTTATTGTTAATCAAGTGTTGCAAACTAATGTTTTCCGGAAATTTATAGCTAATCAAGTATTGCAAACTAATGTTTTCCAGAAATTCTTTGTTAATCAAGTATTGCAAACTAATGTTTTCCAGAAAATCTTTGTTAATCAAGTATTGCAAACTAATGTTTTCCGAAAATTCATAGCTAATCAAGTGTTGCAAACTATTGTTCACCAAAAAATTATTGATAATGTATTGGTGAAGCTGTTGTTATATTAACAATAAAGCTATGCTCTCTAAAAATGCAACTCAATTTCTTGTTTCAACTTTCTTTGTGCCGACTCTATTGGGTCTATTTGTAGCGAAACAAACGATGTTAATAACTCGGTAGAGAATGTCATTGTGTTGTCGTCTTTTTTAAGCTCTTTGGCTGTTTCGTTAATAAGTTTTTCGATTTCGCTTTTTGCTTTTCTAATAACCATCCAAGTGTCGTAATTAACATAAACTTGTTGCGATAGGTTGTGCTCGAACTCTTGTTTTATTGAGTTAATGCACATTAAGTGAAGTTCTTTAGCCGATATGCCAGGTTTGTTAATTCGTATAAGAATATTTTCGGGAGTAATGCGCTCTAAAAACAGAGAAAGACGCTCGTATGCTTGAAACTTAAGAGGTATAAGAACTTTTCGTGTCTCTAAAAGCTGAGCTTGTATACGCTGCTTACTTTCGTTTTGTAAAAACGATTTAATGATATATATAATTATAATACCAAATATAATTAGAGGTAAGATTACTGATAAAATATTAATAGTGTTTTCCATTGGTAACAGTTTATTTAAATATGTATTGTCTTTTTTTTCGGTAAAATTAATTACCGAAACGAAGATAATAATAATCGGTATAATTTATTCTGTTTATCGCAAATGTGTTTTTCAATTGTCATTTCTATATTTTATAGCAGTTTTAATTTTTGTAAAAACGGTAAATACAATGTCTAAAATTGTAAATTTGTGACTGCCCAATAGGCAAAGAAATTTTTAGGTTTGAATATCAAAAAATACTAAAATATCATGACAGTACTTTCAAATAGAATTTCGAGATTAGCTATTTCTCAAACATTAGCTATGTCTCAACAAAGTAGAGAGCTTAAGGCTAAGGGACACGACGTTATTAACTTAAGTGTTGGTGAGCCCGACTTTTTTACTCCAGATGTTGTTAAAGATGCAGCTAAGAAAGCTATCGATAATAATATCTCGTTTTATTCGCCAGTTCCTGGTTATGCCGATTTGCTTACTGCAATTACAAATAAGTTAAAACGAGATAATAACTTAGAATATACTCCAAGTCAGATTGTTGTTTCGGCTGGAGCAAAACACTCGTTGGCAAATGTTATGCTTAGTATGGTTAACGAGGGCGACGAGGTTATTATTCCTGCACCATACTGGGTTAGTTACATTGAGCAGGTAAAACTTGCCGATGGTACTCCTGTTATTGTTGATACACTTCAATCAAACGAATATAAAATTACTCCAGAGCAGTTAGAGAATGCTATTACCGATAAGACTAAGCTTTTTATGTTGTGTTCTCCATCGAATCCAACAGGAAGTATTTATTCGGCTGACGAGCTTGCTGCTTTAGCAAAGGTTTTAGAGAAATATCCACATGTATATATTATCTCTGACGAGATTTACGAGTACATTAACTTTGTTGGCGAGCATGCAAGTATTGCTGTTCATAAATCAATTTTCGACCGAGTAATTATTGTTAATGGTGTAAGTAAAGGTTATGCAATGACAGGATGGAGAATTGGTTATATTGCCGCTCCTCAAATTATTGCATCGGCTTGTAGTAAGTTACAAGGTCAAATGACTTCGGGTGCTTGTTCGGTTGCTCAGATGGCTGCTTTAGAGGCTATTCAAAATCCAAATTCAACATCGAAAGAGATGATTGATACATTTAAGCGTCGTAGAGATATGGTGTTTGAATTGTTAAACGATATTGAAGGATTTAAGACAAACTTACCAAAAGGTGCTTTCTATTTCTTACCTGATGTTTCGTACTATTTTGGAAAAACTATTAACGGTGTTAAGATTAACGATGCACAAGATTTGTGTATGTATATTCTTAATAATGCTTACGTAGCAATTGTTCCGGGTGAAGCTTTTGGCGAGCCAAACACTGTACGTTTGTCGTATGCAGCTTCAGACGAAAGTTTAAAAGAGGCTTTCAGAAGAATTAAAGAGGTTCTTAGTAAAGTAGAGTAATAATTACATATAAAACCTGTCGGGTTATGTTAACACCGACAGTGTTTTGTAAATTATAAACGATAAAAAAAGTCGATCTAATTACGATCGACTTTTTTTATTATATCTGGTTTAATTTTAAAACACTTTCAACTTTATCGCAAACATCGTCAATATCCACAGGCTTTAAAATGTAATCGGAAATACCCATTTCTGTAGCACGCTTTTTTGAAGCAAAGCTTAAATCGGCTGTAACCATAATTACAGGAATATTTTTTGTTGTTTGGTCTTCTCTAATTTTTGATAATACATCAAACCCATCCATAACAGGCATCATAACATCTAAAAGAATAAGGTCGGGCATAATCTGTTTAACCATTTCAACACCTTCTTCGGGATCGTTGGTAGCAGAAATAACATGTCCCTTATCTTCTAAAATGCTTTCTAATAAAAAATTATTTACCGACGAATCGTCTATTAACAATATTTTAGACATATATCTTGTTTTTTAAATGCGATTAAAGGTAATATTTTTTTCAATATAGTTGGCAAATCTTATCTACGGAGGGATATAAAAATTCAGATTTTAGATATTTATACTTTTTTTAACCATTCGGTTACATTTTAAGCATAGAAAAACAAGTTAATTTTTGATATTTGCACTTTGTATGTATTTATTAGATTAATATATAATGACTGACTTTTCGAAAAAAACAACTCTTAATAAAATAAAGGCAATATTCTTAAGTAATAATAGAATTGATCTTCGTAAGATTTTTATTCTAGCAGTAGTATCTGTTATTTTCACTGCATTTATAGTGTTGTTTTCGGGATGGTATATAGTTTTAAAAAGCAATACAAATAATGATAAAGATGTAGAGTTTGTTATTCGCAAAAATTTCACAATTGATAGTGTTATAAATAGTCTGGAGAAAGAAAATATTTTAAAAAGTAGTAAGACATTTAAGATTGTTACCCGACTTAAGAAATACGACAGATATGTAAAACCTGGAAAGTATATTATTAAGCCACATCAGAATAATAATGAGCTTATAAACTATTTGCGATTAGGTAATCAGACAATTGTTAAACTTGTATTTAACAATATTCGAACTATCGAAAGTTTGGCAGGTAAGATGTCTACTCAAATAGAGTGCGATTCGGTTTCGTTACTTAAAGTACTTAACGATAAAGAATATTTGGCACAGCAAAATGCCGATACAATAAATGTTTTGGCAAACTTTATTCCTAATACTTACGAAGTTTATTGGGATATAGAACCAAAAGTTCTTGTAAAAAGAATGCTTAGCGAGTATAAATTATTTTGGAATGATAAGCGTTTAAAAAAGGCCGAAAAGTTAAAGTTAACGCCTAAAGAGGTTTGTATTTTGGCCTCAATTGTTCAGGAAGAGACAAATAAGAGAAGCGAAATGCCTACTGTTGCAGGTGTTTATGTAAACCGACTTAAAAAGCGTATTCCACTTCAGGCCGATCCAACGGTGAAATTTGCAATTGGCGATTTTAGTATTAAACGAATTTTAACAGTTCATTTAAATGTTGATTCTCCGTTTAATACTTATAAGCATTATGGATTGCCGCCCTCAGTAATTTCTATGCCTACCATTCAGGCTATCGATGCGGTTTTAAATTGCGAAAATCATAAATATCTATACTTCTGTGCTAGCCCCGATTTTGATGGCTCGCATGTGTTTGCAAAGACTTTGCGAGAGCATAATAATAATGCAAATAAATATCGCAAAGCTCTTAACAAACGAAGAATATTTAAATAATATTTATTTCGGGTGTAATTTCAATGCCAAACATTTTATAAACGTCGCTTGCTATTTGTTTCGAAAGCTGTAGAATTTCGTTACCTGTAGCACCTCCATAGTTTACAAGTACCAAGGCTTGGTTTTTATGTACACCACAGTTTCCTACGGTTTTACCTTTCCAGCCAGCTTTTTCAATTAACCATCCAGCGGGGATCTTTGTTTTTATGCCAGCAGGATACGAGGGCATATCGGGATGATTAGCTTGTATTTTTTGTGCCACTTGGTTATCGACAACTGGGTTTTTAAAAAAGCTGCCTCCGTTGCCAATCTCTTTAGGCTCGGGAAGTTTTAATTTTCGAACTTCGGTAATAACCTCTTTTATTGTTTTTGCAGATACTTCGCCTTGTGCTTCAACTAAATTTTCAATCTCGCCGTAATTAAGTTTAAAGTTAGGAGTGTTTGATAGTTTGAAAATTACGTTTGTTACAATAGCTCTGTTTTTTAACTGGTTTTTGAAGATACTATCGCGATATCCAAAATTACATTTTGAGTTTGAAATTTCTTTTTCGGTATTGTCTTCTGTATCGATATATTCAACAAGGTGAATTATATCTTTAGCTTCGGCTCCGTATGCTCCAATGTTTTGGATAGGAGAGGCGCCAACAGTTCCTGGGATGTACGAAAGGTTTTCGGCACCATAAAAATTATTGTTAACGCAAAATTCAACAAAGCTGTCCCATTCAATTCCAGCACCTGCTTTAATATATGTGTATTTGGCGTCTTCAAAAATTATTCGAACATCTTGAATGTCGGGTTTAATAACCATACCATCGAAATCTTTGGTAAAAAGAATGTTACTTCCTCCACCAAGAATTAGAGTTTTTATTCCATCGGTTTTACAGCTTTCAACAATATATTTTAGTGTCTCTACATCTTTAGCAACAGTAAAATATTTTGCATTTACGTCAATACCAAATGTATTTAGGTTTTTAAGTGAGTAGTCTTCTATAATGGTTTCAATCATAATATTAATACTTGTTGTATGAAACAATTTGATGTTTTTCTTTTCTTATTTTTTTGCGTTTCTCGCCAGCGGGGTATCCAAGTGTAATAATAAGTTGTACTCTTTTGTCTTTAGGTATTTCTAATATTGTTTTTACCTTTTTCTCGTTAAACCAACCAATCATACATGTTCCAAGACCAAGTTCAGCGGCTTGCAGGCATATATGTTCGGCTGTTATACCGATATCGGTAAGCGGGAAATGACGTTTTTTAAATATAGAACCTAGTTTAGATGTAATATTTGCTGCTTCCTCAACTATTACAATATGCACAGGAGCTTGTTTGGTCCAATGATTCATACCCAATACTTTTGCAGAGGTTGCATCGGCAATTTGGTTTTTTATATCGGCCTTATCTACTACTATAAACTTCCAAGGTTGAGCATTACAAGCCGAAGGAGCAATACGTGCTGCCTCCAAAATAGCATCTATTTTTTCTTGTTCTACATCTATTGTTTTATAGTTTCTGTCGCTCTGACGAAGGTTTGCTAATTCTAAAAATGTCATTTCGTTTTTTTTAACCCTTAAAAGTATAAAGTATAGTTAAATTCCCTAGCATTTATTACTATTTATCTTCACTTTTTATGTGTAAAAAAAGGATTCCAACAATAGGAATCCTTTTTTACTATTAGTGTATTTGTAATTATGTTAAATCTTTTTGATAGATAAGTTAGCTTTGTTATTTGTGCTTATATCCTTTTTTGTTCTCTTTTTAGTTGTAATAAATATTACATTTTCGGAACCATATTTTTCAATAAGGCTTGGGTTTTTTTCAACAACTAATGAATCGATACTATCCGCAGATAAATCGAAGAAACTGCCATCACTAATTTTTCCGTCGACTACATATACTATCTCAATTTCTGATTTTTTGTCGAGGAAAGTAACAATTTTTGATAATTCGGAGCTAATTGTAGTATTCTTAATTTTCTCTGGATTTATTGCAGAAAGCACATTTGTGGGAATTAATCCCGATAGGTTTGAAATATCATCTATGTTTACTTTTCCAATTAAGTATATAAGTTCAAAGAACTCGTTGTCTTTATATTTTACGTAATATATCTCTTTAACATTATTCTCTTTAGTTTTAAAGAAATGAATGTTTGTTGTTCCACTTGGAGTTATTTCGCTTTTTACTTCTGTAAGGTAATCTCTGAAAAACATCTCAGCATTATAGTAACCTATTAGTTCGTTCATATTACCGTTTTTTGCCGATACTATAGTTAACGAAATCATATTTTTTAAAGCCTCTTTAAGCTTTGGCGATTCTGTTTTTTTTGAAATATAATTTAAACCAGCTTCGCTGTACTTTTTTAAACTTACTTCGGTTCCATTTTTCTGCATCTTTTCAACAATAGTTTTAAGATCGCCTCCTTGGGAAAATGCAATATTAATGGTGCATATTGCAATAATTAGCAAAATAAATCTTTTCATAAGTTCTATTATTTAGTTGTTTATTGTGATTACTATATCGTTTGTTTTATAAATAAGTGTGTACGATGGTTTTGATTCCTCAATGTCGAAACTTTTGCTTATTTTACTCAGCGCTTCTTCAACCAGAGCCACATCTTGGTCGGTGATTTCTTGAACTTTATTTGTATTAATATTAATTGAAATTATTATTGCCAACACGGCGGCTACTGAACTCGAAATTTGAATAAATCGATTGAATTTTATTTTTTTCGACTTTCTCTCTTTTTCAATTTTAGCCATTATGTTTTTCTCCAAGTTATTTGGAACGCCAACTTGTATGTCGCTCTTTAGCTGGTCGTATATTTCGTCGAATTGGTTATTCTGTTGCATGATATAATGTTGTTAAAAGCTAAATACTGATTCTTCTGTAAATTCAAATTCTTCGCTGGTATAAATATGATTTTTATTGTATTCGGTGCGAAGAGTTTTTCTTCCACGTGATAGTATCATTCTTATATTTGCTTGTGTAAAGCCTGTTAGTTCTTCAATTTCGCTGTATTCTAAACCATCTAAATCGCGATAAATAATAATTGATTTTGTAGGCTCTTTTAGTCTTTTTATTTCTTGTATTATAAAATTGTATTTCTGTTTTCTATCATCGGATACATTAATGTCTGGGCTGTCGATAATTTGTTCAATTGGAACCGTAATTTTCTGTTTTTTAATAAAAGAAATACAGTAATTGTTTGCTACACGGTAAGCATATCCACCTATGTTTTTAACTTTATCAAGTTTTTTTCTGTTTTCCCATAGTCTTATCATAATCTCTTGCACACAATCTGTGGCATTGTCGGTACCTACAATTCGCGCAACAAAGGGGTATATTTTTGTTGCTAATGGTAATATGTTGTTTTCAAATTGTTTATTGTTCACAAATGTTTAGTTTTTACAGGTAATATATTTGGGTGTACAAGCTGAAATATCTCTGCTGCAATAAATCTATATCATTTTACAATACCTTTTCAATTTCTCTAATTATTTCCTCTCCATCACCCGAAACAATATTGTCTTCAGAATCTAATTTTGGTATTATGCCTCCCATTATTTGATGTGTTTTCCCATTTTTATCAATTAAAATATTCTTAGGGTACGATGTTATTCCAAGGTTATTTAAAAATTCTTTGGCATTTATTAAATGAATAAAATTGAATTTATGCGTAGTAAAGAATGTTTTTAATTCGCTTTCGGTGTTATATGTTATTGATAAAAAAGTGACTTTATCTTTATATCTTTCCTTGATTTTATTTAGTGTTGGCATCTCTTTTACGCAAGTTTTACATCCAATAAACCAGAGATCAATAAATACAGGTTTTCCTTTGTAATCCGATAGTTTAACTTCTTTTCCATCATATGATGTTAAGTTAAAATCAGGGAACGTTTTGCCATAAAGAGAGTATATTTCATCTTGTTGTGCATTCGATGAAATTCTTGCTCCATTATTAAACACTCTGTCTAGTTTATATGTGTAAATTATGTTTTCGTTATTTGTTATAGAATCAATAATTATTTCAACTAGTTTTATTTCAGCACTAATTTTTTGCAGTTTCTTAACTTTTATTTCTTTAAGAGTGTTGTATTCCTTTAAGGTTAGAGTTTGTGTTTTTCCCTGCTCTTTAAATAGTTTTTGTTGAGAGTACGATAAAATAGACAATGCCAGAAGCAGATTTATTAGGATAATTTTTTTCATTTTGTATTTTTTATATAGTTACACTATTTCTCTCATTATAAAATGTGTTCAACTAATAGACAGCAAATAGAAATTTTGCAACATTATTCTTTTATAAAAATTGAATGAAATAATTTCTTTAATATTTAATCCATTGTTTTAAACATAGGCTATGGAAAATAATCTTTACGCATTTGCTTTTTCGCCAAGCAAATTCTTTTGTGTATATTCGAATCTGTTTCAAATAAAAAATCCACTATTTTGATTGTTTGCATTGCCGAAAAACCTAGCGTAGCAAAAGAGATTGCTGCAATTCTTAAAGCCACAAATCGTAAAGACGGTTATTTCGAGGGTAATGGTTATCAGGTTACTTGGACCTTTGGCCATTTGTGTACACTAAAGGCTCCAGACGATTATACCCCGTCGTGGAAAAGTTGGAATATGTATGCTTTACCTATGATTCCGCCTCGTTTTGGTATTAAGCTTATTGATAATAGCGGAGTACAAAAGCAGTTTAATACAATTAAAACTCTTGTGGCAGGTTGCGAATATGTTGTAAACTGTGGTGATGCTGGAATTGAGGGAGAGGTAATTCAACGTTGGGTTCTTACTAAAGCTTTATGCGACAAACCTGTTAAAAGGTTGTGGATTTCGTCGCTTACAGAAGAGGCTATTCGCGAAGGGTTCGAAAAACTTTACGATGCTAAAGATTACGATTTGCTTTATGCTGCAGGTAATGCCCGCGCCATTGGCGATTGGCTTTTAGGAATGAATGCCAGCCGTTTGTTTACTCTAAAATATGCAAATAACAAAGGGGTTCTTTCTATTGGTAGGGTGCAAACACCTACTTTGGCGCTTATTGTAAATCGTCATAACGAGATTGAGAATTTTGTTCCGCAAAAATATTGGGAGATAAAAACAACTTATCGCGATGTTCTTTTTAACTCGACAAAAGGAAAATATCAGTCGGTTGATGAGGCTACCGATGTTATGGATCAGATAAAAGAGTCGGAATTTGAAATTACTTCATATACTAAGAAGAAAGGTAAAGAGGCTCCGCAAAAATTGTTCGATCTTACTGCTTTACAGGTTGAGTGTAATAAAAAATCGGGTTTTACAGCCGACGAGACTCTTAAGTTTATTCAAAATTTATACGAGAAAAAGCTTGTTACATATCCGCGTGTTGATACAACTTTCTTGCCCGATGATATGTATCCAAAAATATCGGGTATTATGTCGAAGCTCGATTATTATTCGGAATACACAAAGCCTTTGTTAGAGAAGAAACTGCCAAAGAGTAAGAAGGTTTTCGATAATACAAAGGTTACCGATCACCATGCAATAATACCTACAGGTGTTAAGCCCGATTATTCGTTGCGTCGCGAAGAAAAAATAGTTTACGATATAATTACACGTAGATTTATTGCTGCGTTTTATCCCGATTGTATTGTCTCAAATACTACAGTTATGGGACAGGTGCAAACAATTGAATTTAAAGCCACCGGAAAGTTTATTGTTGAAGAGGGATGGCGAGTTTTATATCCTAAAAAAGAGGGCGACACTAGCGAGCAGGGCGAACAAATTATGCCTGTTTTTGAAAAAGGTGAACGTGGGCCTCATTCGCCTGATATATTAGAAAAAGAGACTACACCACCAAAGCCATATACCGAAGGAACACTGCTTAGAGCAATGGAAACGGCCGGAAAAATTGTTGACGACGAAGAACTTAGTCAGGCAATGAAAGAGAATGGTATTGGTCGTCCGTCGACTCGTGCAAATATTATTGAGACTCTTTTTAAGCGCAGTTATATTAAGCGTGTGCGAAAAAATATTATACCAACTCAGACAGGTGTTGAGCTTATTGCTGTTATTAAAAACGAGATGCTTAAATCTGTTGAGCTTACTGGTTTATGGGAGAAAAACCTGCGTATGATTGAGCGTGGTGAGTACGATGCAAAGACGTTTATTGAGGAGATGAAACAGATGATTGTTGATTTGGTAAACGAGATAAAAAACGAAAAAAGCATCACCATTTCGTACGAAGAAGAGGAGCAAGAGAAAAAGAAAGCTGATAAGAAAAACGATAAGTCGTCGGACAAAAATATAGTGTGCCCAAAATGTAAAAAGGGCGAAATAGTAAAGGGTAAAACTGCTTATGGCTGTACTGGTTATAAAGATGGCTGTACTTTTAAAGTCGATTTTACTCTGTACGAGAAAAAACTTACCGATAAGCAATTAACAAATCTTATTAGCAAAGGTAAAACAGCCAAAATAGCTGGTTTTACTGTTGATGGTAATAAAGTATCTGCAATTTTATCGTTAAACAATAATTTTGATGTAGATATTTCTGTTGTCAATGATTCTGCACCAAAACAGCCCGAAAAACCAAAGGTAATAACCTGCCCTAAATGTGGAAAAGGGGAGATGTTGCGCGGTAAATCGGCTTATGGTTGTAGTCATTATAAAGATGGTTGCCATTTTATTGTTCCGTTTACTTTTCTGCAAGAAAATACTAATGCCGATGTGCTAACACAAGAGCTGGCAGAGGAGTTTCTTAAAAAAGAGATATCGTAATTTATAATATTTCAACCAAAAACGCTGAAAAGCCCTTACAGGGCGGGCAAAACTTGATTGGCACGGTGTAAAATCTGATTGGATTGCCTTAAAACTTGATTGGACTGCCCAAATAAACTATTGGCATGGTGAAAAACTCGATTGGTAGGGGTTGAATTATTATTTTTTACTCAAACACTGAGTTATTAACATTGTAGCAGAGACTAATTTGTATAGCTATTATTTAGTCCTAAATATTTCGTTCTATTAACAAAATACTTCTGTTAATTTCGGTTGTTAGCAGAGTGTTTGTTGCTAGCAGATTTTTTAAAAACTCTTTACTCTCTGGAAAAGCGCTCATTGCTCTAATAAGCTTCCATTGTATTAATGGGTTTTGTTTGTTGCACATAAAACACTCTTCAATAAAATTAAATACCGATGGCTGATAATTGTAAAAGCATATATATCCAATTACATCGATAGCTTCGCTTAATTGTAATGTGTTTTTTGATTTTAAAACAGGTAATAAATGTGGAAGTGCCTTTTCGCCTATTCGCATTAATGTTCGGGCAGCAATATCGCGAGGCAAAGGGTAGTTTATCTTTTTAAATGGCTGTGTTGGTATTTGCTTATATTGATTATTGCCAATTTTGCCCAACTGGTTAATAAGAGGAACAACGGCATGTTGCCCAAAGGTTACAAGCGAATTACAAATTTCAATTTTAGTGTAAAGCTTTTTCTCTTTTTTAAGCGCATTTATCAGAATATCAACAGCGCTTATCTCTCTATTAATAGAAAGCAATCGGGCACCTAATGTTCTGTCTGTGGCAAGTTTACTGCTTAGTAAGTCTACCTTTTGGTTAAATAATAAGTTATTGTAATTGTGTTCAATACTATTGTTAATAAAGCCACGATTGGCTAATTGAGTAGTGTTGCTTTTCAATATTTTGCGTATTTAATAGGTTTGGCTTTTTGTAAAGTAATTTTCTATTATGTGAGTTTTGTAATAGAGTTATGTTAACAACTACCTCTTAATAAAATCGCTATTATAAATTTGCATAATGGCTTTTGCGCGTTGTTCAACATTAGAGTTTTCTCCTTCTAATAATAGAGTTTTATTTCCGGTGTTGTCGAAAATAAATTTGCCGCTGTTATCTACATATCCAAATCCATTATTATAGTTAAAGAATGCGTATCCTTGCCATTGCGATAGTAGGTTATTACTGAATTTATAGTCTGAAACATTATAATTCATTTGCGAAAGAATAGTTGCAGGAATATCAGTTTGACTACCTATTTTATCGATAATTTGGGCTTTATTAATAGCTCCTCCTGTCCAAACCATAGGAATAGTAAACTTACTTTCTACATAGACAGGCGAGTTATCGGGAAGACGTGTTCCGTGGTCGGCAACCAAAACAATAAGAGTGTTGTTCCACCATTTTGTATTTTTTGCTTTTGTAATAAATTCGCCAAGGCAACTATCGGCATAAAAAACAGAGTTGCGATATTTGTTTGGTTCGTTATTAGTTGGGAATACATCTTTCATAGGAACATCGAAAGGCTCGTGCGAGCTAAGCGTAAAAAGCGTTTTAAAGAACTTACCCTTTTCGTTGTTAATATCATTTAAAAATTTGTCGAACATAACATGGTCGTGAACACCCCATTTAGAGTTGTAATATTTAGAGTCGAAATCGTCTATTGAGACAATATTATTGTATCCCGAGCTAATAATGTACGAGCGCATATTTGCAAAATTTACATCGCCGCCGTAGTAGTATTCGGTAGAATAATTTTTTTCGGAGAAGCTTTTTGCCAGCGATGGTAAGCTTTGTGTTTTCTGTGGAAGTTTAATAATTGATGTTGTAGGTTGTGCTGGATAACCGCTTAGTATGGCTACAATTCCTTTGTCGCTGCGGTCGCCACTGGCGTATATATTTTTAAAAAGAATACCTTCAGTAGCAATCTTATCTAAGTTTGGTGTAATGCCCATTTCGCCACCAACGCATCCAACAACTTTTGACGAGAAACTCTCGAGCATTATAATTATTACGTTTGGCGATTCTTGGTTTAAAACAACTTGCTGCTTATTATCTGTTTTTATATTTATTTGCGAGTATATGCTATCGGCTTTTTGGCTATCCATAAATGAGTAAGTTTTATTCACCTTGTCCATTTTAGATATTGAATAGTTAAGATTCCAAACAACGTTTACTGCTGCGTGGTTAGCATATAGATTCTTCGAAAAATAGACCGATCCGCTATTAATAGGAGCTAAACCAACACCTCCACGAATAGGTAAAAACATTGAAGCGGCAATAAGCAAAAAAGCCGGAATGCCATACAATTTGCCTGGATTAGCTTTGCATAATGGCTTTACAATAATTTTGTTAAACGATAAAAACGATAAAACATAAATTACTGCAAAAAGAGAGAATCCTAGAATTAGTATACCAACCGATGCCGATGCCATAGCCTCTGATGGCGTTTTTAGATATAATAAAGGGGTTGAGTCCATGCGGAAACCCCAGTTGCGATATAATTCGCAATCGGCAGTAATTATAAGTGTTGCAACAAATAGAAGTATTAGGTGCAGATACTTTAATATTGTGGAAATAATTTTTGTTTTGAAAGGAATTGTAAAGGCAAATAATATTCCGCAAAGCATTGCAACGTATCCAGTAACAGAAAGATCTAATCGTATTCCATGAAGAAAGCTACCAATAGTATCAAAAGCCGAAAGATTTTTTGTGTAACTATAGTTGTAAACCATAAAAAGCGATCGGGCAAACACAAAATATGCTAACCAAAAAAGTATGATTTTTAAATATATAACTAGGTGCTTCTTCATTTTTATTATGTTGATTTTAATTCATTTATATTGTAGAGACAAAGCAAGGCTTATCTCTACAATATTAAAGGTTTTTATTTAATCTCTTGCTCTACAATTTTAATAACCTCATTAAATTCCTCTTCGGAATAACCTACTTTGTGCATAACAATTTTACCCTCTTTATTTATAAGAATATTTCGAGGAATAAACTTTGTTGCAAAAAGCGAGTATCGGCTTCTGTCGACATCGGGAGCAACAGGCATATTAACATTATACTTTTTAACAAATTGTTTTAATTGGTCAGACGAATGTTCTCTGCCAATAGCAATAAGAACAAAATCTTCGCGATTTTTATACTTGTTGTAAATTTTCGATTCTAAAACAGGAAGTTCTTTAATACACAACGGACAAGCCTGTGCAAAGAAGTTTATAAAAACTGTTTTTCCTTTAAAATCGGATAGTTGGTGCTCTTCACCATTAAGAGTAGTAAATTTAAAATCGGGAGCAGAGTCTCCTTCTTTTAAGATAGTTGCTTCAATTGTTTCTCTGTTTTCATCCGCCTGTTTGCTTTGTTTTTTGTCTGGCGAACCACTGCAAGCGCAAAAGGCTACAGTTGCTGCAATAAAAAATAATTGTCTCATGTGCTTTCCTTTGTTAGTTAAATAGTTTTATTAATTCGTCTTTGTTTATTGTTGCTAATGGATTGTTGCTATTAATAAATGTATTTGCCAATTCGGCTTTAGCTTCTTTTAGTTGTTGAATTTTCTCCTCAATTGTTTCTAAAGTAATAAATCGTTGAACAAAGACATTTTTCTCTTGTCCAATTCTGTGAGTTCTGTTTATAGCCTGATCTTCGGCTGCTGGATTCCACCACGGATCGAGAATAAAGACATAATCGGCCTGGGTTAAATTAAGTCCAACACCACCAGCCTTAAGCGAAACAAGAAAAATTTTGTTGTTCTGATTATGTGTAAATTCATTAATAATTTCTTCGCGTTTGCGATCTTTTCCAGTAAGTTTTGAATACTTATGCTTTTTGCGAATAAGATACTCTTCAATAATTTCTAAATGCTTAACAAACGACGAGAATATAAGTACTTTATGACCTTCGGCTAGAATGTTTTCGAGATTATTAATAATGTTACTAAACTTACCCGAAGATAAATTACTCTCGGCATCAATTAATCGTGGGTGGTTAGCCACCTGACGAAGTTTTGTTAGAGCCTGTAAAATAGCAAACGATTGGTTTGAATTATCGATATTTTCGGGATTGTGAAATAAAGATGCTCTAAATCCCGACTGCTCGGTTTTATATAGTTGTTCTTGTTCGTTATCCATCTCGCACCAAATAATTTGTTCGGTAACAGGAGGAAGCTCTTTTGCCACTTCCGATTTTTTACGTCGCAAGATAAATGGTTCAATAATGTCTTTTAGTTTATCTTGAGCCGACTCGTTTTTGTTTTTATGAATGTCGGTGACATAATTTTTCTTAAAGAAATTAAGCGAACCAAGAATACCAGGGTTTATAAAGTTTAACTGAGCCCATAAGTCAACTAAATTATTCTCTATTGGAGTTCCTGTTAAAACAAGTTTGTTTGTTGATGTTAACCTAGAAACAGCTTTATATATCTGCGATTCGGGATTTTTAATGTATTGGCTTTCGTCTAAAATAATGTATTCGAAATTGTAGTTTTCGAATACCCCAATATCTTGGCGAATTAGTCCGTACGAGGTTATAATAATATCGAAATAGTTAAAGTACGAAGACTGTTTTCTGCGATTTGTTCCTCGGTAAATTTTTGTTTTTAATCCAGGAGTAAATTTCTTTATTTCATTCTCCCAATTGTGAATTAGCGAAACAGGAACAACAAGTAAAGTTACAGGTTTCTCGTTTGCATCATTCGTTGTAAATTGCGAATCGTTGCCATCTACAACTGCATAATCTTCCTTAATTTTCTGCAATAACGAGAGTGTTTGAATAGTTTTTCCAAGCCCCATATCGTCGGCCAAGCAACCACCAAAATTATTCTTTTTAAGATATCGCATCCAGTTATAGCCAATTTTTTGATAGTGACGTAAGTTGGCTTTTAGTTCTTTAGGAAGCCCGCTAGTAGATGTTTTGTTTGGCTCAAACTCTTTGTATGTTTTTGTGTTTTGCTTGGTTTTATTAATAATTCTGTAATGATGATTCTTTAATATTAGTTTATTATCAACAATTTCGGCAAACTGAAATAGTTCGTGGTATTTTGACATGAAATCGTCGGGCAGTATCATTACCTGATCGTTTTCGAGAGTAATTTGGTTGTTGCCTTTTTTTACTTCTGCCTTAATTCGTTTTAATGGAACCTTAAAGTTACCTGCCGAAATGCCGAAATCAATTTCGTAATACGATTCTCTTGAAACAGAATTGTAGCTAATGTCAATACCTCCGGTATAATAATTATAGTTTGATGGCTGTTTTATTGAAACATTTGCCGAGGTTATAAATTTGTTATTTTGGTTGACCCAGTTAATGTGATTGTAAACAGTGTTTGTTGAGTTTTCGGGAGTGTATATGTTATCGCCTTTATGTTCAATGCCTTTTGTTTTAAGTTTTTCAATAAAAGTATTTTCCTCGTCGATGTTGCGTTGGTACTTCTCTATAAAGTAATTTCCTTTAATAATATTTAGTGTTGAAAACGACTCTTGAACTTCCGACGATTTAATAATTTTCCCGTCGTAGTTAAACGAAAGCTCAAAAAAATTGGTTCCGGCTAAGTCTTCTTTAATTTCTAGAATAGGTGTAAATGACGAACTTTTATTAATAACCTCAAAACCCTTGTTAATAATATCGTGCTTGCCAGCAATACGAGTTATAAATTTCTCGAAATAAACCTTCTCGTTTTTCTTATCGATAAAAATATTCTTCTTAGCAAAAAATGGCTGAATAGTTTTTCCATCAACCGATGGTATACCGTAAATAACATTTTCGGCAACAAAAACAGCCGAATTTGAAGTGATTAAAAAGCTGTTTGTATCGCAAATATTCACTTCGTTTTTACCAGCCAAAATCATTAGCGAGTATCTTATTCCTTCGCTATTTCTATCGAAAATAAACACAGGTTTAATTTTCCCTTTGCTAAAAAATACTTCGTCGGCTTTATGTATTGAGCTAAATTTATCTTTCTTAATATAAATCTGAATATCTGATTTTTGAGCTATCGATAATATCTGATTAATTTTCTTTTCGATGAATGGTCTAACAATATTTTCGATTCTCTCTGGAGTTATATTTGATATAAACTCGGTTGTGTTTTTTTCGCGGCCAAAGCGTTTAAACAGACTGTTTTCGGAATATTCTGTTGCAAGTGTTATTATTTGATATTGTTCGTCGGTGAAATATTTTCTGGTGACTTTAGATGTTAGAAGTTGATCGGAGATATTGAAAAAACTTTGACCCTCTTTAATAGATATTAATACAGGCGATAAAATAAGCCCGAACAATCGATGTTGTGTTATTGCAATGATAAATTTTGTCTGTATCATATTTAAAAAAGAAAGCTGTTTAGTCTGATTTTACTTCTATTGGTAAAAAACAATCTGTAAAGATATAACATTTTGTTTTTCTAGAGCCTTTAAATATTCATATTTTATGATTTTCGAAGATCGTTTAATCTCTCTTTTTGCTTATTGTTATCTTTTTTTAATCGCGTCAAATGTGTTGTTAATCTATTAAAACATTGTGTTTATCAATGTGTATATTTTGAAATCTCTATTAATTGAAATATATTGACGCGTAATTGCAACTGTTTTTATTTCTGTTAATTAAACCATATCTGTATGCGAGTACAAAGAATAGCCTTAAAACCCGATTTAACTAGTAATTCTATAGATGTTGATTTAAGTTTACTACAGCCATTAGTTCAAAAATATAAAGGCAAAAAGGGCATTGCTATTTCACTTTTGCAAGGCGCTCAGGATATTTATGGTTTTATTCCAGCAATTGTATTTGAATATCTTTCACAAGAAACAGGAATTGAATTGTCTACTTTATTTGGTGTTGCAACATTTTACACTCAGTTTAGACTTAAGCCTGTAGGTGAAAATATTATAAAAATTTGTCACGGAACAGCATGTCATGTTCAAAACGCAACTGCTGTTGGCGAAGCAATACAAGAGATACTTAATGTCAAAGATGGAGAGACAACTTCAGATAGCTTGTTTACTCTTGAGTCGGTTGCTTGCCTTGGTTGTTGCTCGCTGGCTCCTGTAATGATGATTGGTAGCGATACGTATGGGAATTTAGATGCTACTAAAGCCAGGAAGATTATTAAAGAATATCAAAAAGAAGAAACAAACTAGCATTATGGACAAAACCGTTGTTGTAGGTTTGGGTAGTTGCGGTATTGCAGCTGGAGCAAACAAAGTATATCAAGCTTTAAATAATTATGTATTACAGTTGCCAAAAGTTGAATTTGAACTAAAAAAAACCAGTTGTATTGGTATGTGTTTCAAGGAACCTTTGGTTGAAGTTATCGACAAAACAGGAAGTTATTTATATGGTAATGTGACTCCCGAACTGGCATTGCAAATTATAGAAACT
>JAFGOQ010000221.1 GCA_016926405.1 Bacteroidales bacterium | reverse complement strand
GATAGTATTTATTATATGAAGAAACTGATTTTACTGACAACTCTTGCGAGTTGTTTCTTTGCAGGAAAAGCGCAACAAAACGATCCTATTAAGTCGATGAATTGGGACGATAAATTTGTTATTCGTGTGACTAATAACGAAGACAAAAATTTCGTTTTCAAGGTAGACGAGCTTTATCACTCAAACATTTCGGATGAAAATTTTGACAAGACATATTACCCTGCAAGTTTAAAAAATCAGCTTATTGAGAAAATTAAAGGTCAGGAGTTTGTTCTCGACTCATCGAAAGATGTAAAAGAATACCTTACTGTTGATAATAGAACACTGTGGAATGCCGTACATTCGCGCATTAGCGGAGAGTGGAGTCATTTTATTAACTGTACCTTGTTTGCTCTGGAGAAAAACTATTTACGACTTGACGCTCCATACCTGCAACGACCAAAAAGCAACTGGAAGCCCAACCCAATGACTAAGTCGTTTAAACGCACTCGTAAATGGAAATATTACATTCCAGAAACACAAAAACTTGCTATTAAGGAGTATAAAGCTCGTAAAAAAGAAGATAACTTGGGAGATATTAAAAAACTTCCAGATCTGTTTATCTCCGATTTCCTTAACACCAACGATAAAGAATACAGAACTTTAGTAGACAGAGATATTAAAAAGAAGGCTCGAATAGATATTGTTCGACTTATATTGGGCGGATACTATTTAGGGAAAACACAAATTGAATATATAGGTCTGGCAGTACTTAAAGCAGCCGTAAACTATTCGGCAATGCAATTACCGTCGGTTATTGTATTCGACGATATTAACGCCGCTGTTGTAATGTCGCTTGATCAATATGGCTACTGCGTAGATAAAATTGTTTATAGCGATCTTAATAAGCTAACCAATTACGATATAAAACAGCGCGAAGCACTAATAAGTAAATTTGTTGATCAGATAAACGATGTAAATAAAAAACTGTTTAGTAGACGTCTATCTTCGTACTACAATCAGTAATCTAAATGAACAGGATTAGCATGATTGTCTTTCTTCTCAAGTGAAAAAAAAGACAATCATGTCAATCATATAATCTTGTTAATCTTGTCTTAATTATTCTTGACTATTTAATTCTTCTTCAATTCGCTCTTTATCTACTGTTCGTGGTAATTCTAATAATAGAGCCTTATTGAAACATTGTGTAGCCTTCTGGTTATTAGCAACCATCTTGTAGTACTCACCAAGTATTTTCCATGTTTCGAAGAACATAGGATTAAGAGTTTCGAAACTTATTAGAGAATCCTTATTTGCATTAACCTTGCTTTTTAAACACTCTGAAATATACTTGTGCAAACTCTTATATTTTTTAAAATCGGAATACTCCTTACTTAACAAAAAAGTATCGGCAGCAATTGTTTGACGCATATTTGAGTTATAACCTTTCACATTAAAAGTATCAGAGAACATCACATTAAGGTCGTACATAACATACTCGCCAAGTTGATATGGAGAAGTAGAAACCCAAACCTTTAACTCTTCGGGCTTAAAAATTACAGAGTGGTGAGCTATCATTTGGTTAATAGCCTTCTCGTTGCTTACTCCAATATTTTGGTCATCGATACCTTTTCTGTCGCGCAGTATTTTGGCTACATTTTCAATATTCAGCTTTTTATTCTCGTTAAGAAGTTGTTCGGTGCGGTTAAAACGATATTTCGATGCACTTGTATTTATGTTCTCTATATTAAGCTCATCGTTATCAAAAACTTTATGTTGAAGATGATTTGTTGCAACAATATAGTCCTTCTTATAATCGAAAAGCATTGTAGTATCTGGTGTTTTCTCAATAAGCATAGCCTTACCATCGGCAGCCGATCCTATTAAAAAAGTCTCGGTAACAAAAGTTCTGTATGATTTTGCAATTGTGTATGCTTCATCGATATTACTAGCATATTGTAAGATAGTTCGAGCCACAATAGAAACTGGTGTGCGAGCCGACATAGGAATATTACTCTTAGCCGAATTTAATGTTATTGTTAGTCCCTTATCATTCATTCCCGAAACAGTACCGATAAGTCCACCCCAAGTAATGTGCATAAAATTATTACCCGTTTTTGGCTTATAAAAAGCTACAATTTTATTCTCGGCAAACTTATCACCAACATAAAAATCAAAGTTACGTCCAATAATAAGCGACGAATCGGCTGAGTAGCTATCCCATCCAGCAAAGCCAGTACAAGCAACAAGATTTAAATTCTGAAGAGCATGACCAATATCGTGGGCAGCATGATAGTTTAAAATTCTGTCGTAATTATCACCTATAAAGTCGAAATCGTGTGAAGCGTATTGCGACACTGCGAATATCTCAACCAAATACTCTTGAGGGATATACTCGTCCATATCGCGATTAAACCACGATGTAAAATATTTTAGCGAATTAATGTACGATTCCGAAGGAATCATCTCTTTTAGCCTATCAACAAAAGCCTCTTCCTGATATGCTGCCAACTCTTGTGTAAGAGCTCCATTTATAGCTCCTAGTTCCTCGGCATCGCCAGATATCATAAGTTCCCATAAACCAAACTTATTCTGTAATAGCCAATTATTATTATAGCTATAGATAGCCGAATCCTTATCTATTTTAATATCCAATAACTCCGTTTTGACAAAAGGAGGTGGAGTCATCTTTACATCTATCTTATAATAAATTACAAAAGTTGTAATTAGTAATACCGTAATTATAAAAAAACGCTTTAAACCTTTAAAAGAGTGTTTTTTAGCCATTATTTATTTCATTAATAAGTTTATTAAGCCCTACAATTTTTCCACAAGTTAATACCGAAGTTATAGCAGACCCAACAATTCCGTGTGTATTGATATTTGAACCTGCTAGAAACAGATTTGGTATTCGCGTTCGCGGATTAAAATAAACCGATTCGGCTTTTTTATAATCTTTTACCATACCATACGATGATCCTTTAACAGTATCAGAATATCGCTGAAAAGTATGTGGTGTTGCTATATTTATTTTATCGATAGCGGAAATATGATCGGGGAAATATTTTGCAGCTATAGATAATAATTCGTCGGCCTTTTCCTGCTTAAGTTTATTGTATCCTTTCCTGTCTATTACAATACCATTCTCAATAAATTCATCAAAAACAGAATAGTCCATAAGTGTAACTATCTCTAATTTCTCCGAAAACTTATCGTTAATAGTATGAGCAGGTGTAAGCAGATAAAAATAGTCGGGAGCCTTATCAGTTCTGTAATTAGAGGCAACCCAAACATCGTTACCTGTAAAGCAAAAATGGTTTTGGTTTGAGTACTTTATCGTTCCTGGTTTTAAGGTACAGTAAATAACAAACGACGACATTGTATTTTTAATACTATTTATCCTATTTATATAAGCCTTACGAAAATAAGGTGTCCCAATATTTTTAACAAGCTGCTGAGGATGAATAGTTGATATATAATTATCGGCTATTACTCTTTGATCATCATCAAGATTAATTGATTCAATATTGTTATCAATAATATTAAAACTCTTTAATCCATTACCACAAATAACTTTGCCTCCATTCTCCTTAATAATATCGATAAAAGCATTTACAAGATTATTACCACCATCAATAGGTCTTTTGCATCCCTGAATATTGGTATACTGAATAATTGCATGTGTATAAAACGATGTGCACTCCTTTGTACCAGCATATAGAATATTAGCCGACGACAATATATTCTGTAACTCAACATTGCTTGTAAGACCACAAATTACCTTATATGCCGATTCAGAAGCCCATTGGTTATGAAAATCGTATTCGTCGGGAACAACTCTTAGATTAAAAACATGAAGCGAATCGACAATCTCGTTGATTAAATCAATGTACTTTATTATTGCTGACTCTTCACTAGGAAAATAATTTATTAAGGCTTTTTTAAAATTTTCGAGACCAATAGGAAGCTCAAATGTTTTATTATTAAAATAAATTATGTCGAAAGCATCATTATCGAATTCAGCGAAATCTACTCTATCGTTTATTCCTAGATAATTAAAAATCTTATCCATAAACTGGCCTTGCCCCATGCTACCAATATAGTGCAATCCTGTATCGAAATTCTTTTTAAAACGTGTAAACGATTGAAGATAGCCACCAGGAATTTTCTGCTTTTCAATAACAACAACCTTAAAACCTTGCTTAGCCATAATAGCTGCCGACGACAATCCACCTATTCCACTACCTATAACTGCTATATCGTATTTTGTCATTATATATTATTCCTTCTCAATAAATAAACAATATTAGAGGTTAGCTTAGTACTATCAACCACTTGCAAAGAACAGTTATTACGCTTAGCAGCATCCTCTATTAATTCAGACGACACAAAAGTAAGCTCTCCATAACCTGTTTTATTAAACCCACTTTTTGTTGAAAAAAGTTCGGTAAGTTTAGTTCCTCTATGTCGCTTTTGTAAATTTTTATTGGCGTCTCTTATTATTATCAATCCATCGTTACTTAAGACCTTGCAACATCTATCAATTACACTATTCTGCAACTCTTCGGGCATATAATGTAAAACATCAAGCATAATAAACACATCGCTTTCGGGAATAATAATAGTATTTATATCACCAGCCTTAAATGTTATGTTTTTATCTGAAGGATAAATATTTGATGCCACAGCAATCTTATCGGCATCGTAATCAATTCCCAGAATTGTACGCTCATCAGACATTAGCTTAAGCATATGCGATAAGAAACCATAACCACATCCAATATCGGTAACACGAGCGTTGTCTGGAATTATACTGTTAAAATATTTATAGTTGTTTTCAAGCGACATTTTAACCTTCATGTACCATTCCAATACAGGACTTTTATACATGTACTTACCTGTTAAAACACGACGGTAATATTTTGGTGCCTGCTCGGTTTTTGATAATGCTTTAAACTCGTTGCGATAAAACTCTGTAAAAGCCTTAGCCTGATCTTTATAACTATCGCCAAGATCTTTTGGATTTTTACGCTCGAAAAGTTTAATAGTAATATATTTAGCTACCTGTAAGTTTTTTTGTTGCTTGCGCATAACATGGTCGGCACCCTGTAATATAATTGGCAAAACAGGTAGGTTAAGTTTATCGGCAAGCATAAACGCTCCATTATGAAAACGACGTATTTTACCCGTTTTACTACGAGTTCCTTCGGGGAAGACAAGAATAGAGAATCCCTGATCAATCTTAGCTTTAATCTTCTCTATTGATTTATCGACACCCTGATCGATAGAGATAAAATCGGCATAACGCACTATTGGACCAAAAATAATGTTGTTCCAAACCCAATCTTTGGTTAGCATAATAATTTTTGGATTTAGCATTAACAACAACACTAAATCAATATGACTCTGATGGTTCGAGATTATAACCGCAGGTTCTTTAAAGCGTTCATTAAAAGGGTTCACAATATCTTTACGGACATAAAAATAAGAGTAGACAGAGATCTTACTCATTATACATACAAGCCAATGGAAAAATTGCTTTTTATATTTTTTGCGTATAGGCAATATATACAAAACAGGAATAAACCCAATAATTATTATCGATTGCGACAAAAAAGAAAAGGCTGCATGAAGTGTAAATATTGTGTTTATTATATTACGTGGATTCTCCTGTTCGTTACCACCCTTTTTCACCAACCAATTAAAAAGAATAGGCTGAATTGTATAGGTAACTAATACAACAGAGCAAATACCAACAATGCTCATTGTTGCAATTGATTTTAATGCTGGATGTTTTGCAAATATTAAAACCCCTATTGCTAATACAGTAGTTATACCAGAAAGTAAAATAGAGAGTTTATATGAAGGCATATTATCGTCGCCACCAAATTTATATTGTAGCAACATTCCTTGCATAATAAATATGCTATAGTCTATTCCTAAACCAAAAATGAAAGTCGATATTATTACATTAAAAATATTGAACGAAATACCAAAAACGCCCATTAATCCAATAGCCCAAATCCAAGATATAATCATTGGTATTATTGTTATTAAGGCTAACTCTATTCTACCATAATAGACTAAAAGAATTACAAAAATAACAAGAGTGGATAGTAAAATAAGTTTATCAAAATCAGTATTAAGATGCGAAACTAAAGAGTTTGTAATATACTGCTTATCAAGTATCGAAACACCTTTCTCCTTATTAAGCTCTTTATATACTAACGAACGATTTTCGGCTGCTACATTAATAAGATTCATCACCGAACAGTTACTCTCTTTCTCCGAAATAAATCCTTTATAAAAAAGACTCTCAAATGCCAAATAGTCTTGTTCAGATAAATTGTTAAAATCTCTATTTACAAACTTGTAAAACCCCTTAAAAGAACTCTCTTTAAAACCTATCTCTTTTCCTTCGGCAATAAGCATTTGCTCAAGCTTTTCAGCTCTACCGTTGTGCCAGAAGTTATTCCATTTATCTATTTTTATTTTTGCCAACGAGTCTGATAGCAAGAGCGAACTAACAGTACGATATCTGGATATTATAGAGTCGGCTTTTAGCTTTTCGAGTTTGCTAACCAAGATTTCGTTCTTCTTGAAAGCCTCTTGTCTATTCTTACCCTCAACAAAAACAAAAACTGCTTTTTTCGATTCGCTAGTAATTCCACTTATGCTCTTTTCTGTGTTGGTTAATTTCTCCGACTGATAATTCATCTTATCCATATTGTCGTCGAAAGTAACGCCCTTGCCAGTAAAGAACATCACAACAGTAAAAAGCAGAACAGCACTTACCAACCACTTGTTTTTATGTAGAGGGTATTGTGTTATTTTATCAACTATTGGTGTTTTTATCGATTCGGCTTTATCTTGTTTCTTTTTTCCATTATAAATCAGTGGTGGAATAAATATTAAAGCAAACAAAGCTGCCGAAACAACACTTATAGCGGCAAACATACCAAGGTCGTTTAACACATCCGATTTAATTATGAAAAGACACAAAAAAGCCGATGCAGTAGTAAAACTACTCAGCAATACAGGGAAAACTAAATCTTTATACAGCTGCTTTACCGAAGCTCCATTTCGTGCGTGCGAAAATATATGCAACGAATAGTCGATACTTATTCCTAAAAGAACAGAACCTATTCCCAGTGCCACAGCCGAAACTGTTGTTTTAATAAGAAACAGAGCTGCCACAGATAGCAAGCCACCCATTAACACAGGAATAAATATTATGAAAAAAGCCGATTTACGTTTAAAAACTACCGCAATAACTATAAGCAACAAAGCCATTGCTATGTTAACAGTTAAAATAATATCCCACTTTATGCGGTTTGCATTACCAACAGCCACAACAGCCGAACCATAATATTCGGTAGTAACATTACTATTTAATTTATTTAGTGTGCTCGATATCTCCTCTAGTTTATTAACAAGCTTTGTGTTTTTTGATGTCTCGCTTGCTGAATATCGAGGTTGGATAAAAAACAAAAGATGCTTTTTGTCTTTAGTAATAATCCATCCTTTATTAAGAGTAAAATTATCGTCGAACTGAACACCCTGCAGTTTTTTTAATACAATGGGGGTAAGACTCAATGGGTCTTTAACTATGTACTTCTTTAAAGCAAACGAAGCAGGCGACATTAAATTTTTATAATGAGCTCTTAGTGTGTTTGCAATATGTTGCGAGTTTAATTCCGAATCAATTTTAGTATAATCGTCATCTTCTAAAAAAAGAGGAAGATTATTATAGACCAAATTGTAAAGATTATTGATATTTGATTGATCAACTTTAAAAAAGAGATCTTTTACTAAAGTATCTGGAACCTGATTTGTAATTAGTTTTTGAGCCGAATCGGCAGTAGCAACAATTTTATCAATCTGATTTTCGTCGTCAGAATAAATATGAAATATTAGCCTATCGGTTAACTCCGAGTTATTTAGAATATGCTTAAGCTGTGCTGTTTCTGGACCTTTTGGTAGTATTTGAGTAATATCTTCAACAAATTTTAGTTTCGATGCAAACAGCGCCGATACAAATACTGTAAAAAGAATTACTAGCCAATAAATAATTTTATGCCTGCTAAATAGCAAGAACAGTCTATGAAAAATATCACTCATCCCTAAAAACCTCTCCTAAATATTTTCAACAACAAAAACGAAATAGCTCCAACTACCACAGCCAACATAGCTCCAAAAGCCAGCGATCCAACCAGATACTGAAATAAATCGGTATAAACTTTTTCAAACGAAATATTACTTAGCGAAAGAGTTGTTTTGCCTGTTCCAAGAATATAACCACCTGTAACATAACTAAAGTATAGCAAAAAAGGAATTACTGGTGGTAAGCTTATATTAGAAGCAATAAGAGTAACCGCTTTGTTTAACTTTAAAACATGTGCAAAAAACAGAGCAATCATCATTTGCCAGCCCCATACTGGTGCAATACCCATAAATATTCCGAGTGTTACCGATAGTGCCATTTTTACATTACTATCGGTTGATTGCAGAACATTTTCTTTTAAAAAATCTTTAAAACTCTTTCGTCTAATTAATCTATAAAGATTTCGAGGCTTAATATAAAGAAGCAGTATAAAAACCAGAAATGTATTAAGTATACTTATCCGAGTAAAATCTTTGAAAGGGCGGAAATGCGATATACGCTCCTCTTTAGGAGCATAGTATACACTAACAGGAACCGATTCTATTGACAATCCGCTCCAAACACCTCGCACCATTACCTCTATCTCAAATTCGTACTTATTAGTAAAGTACTTTTTGTTAGCAACATATTTCAGAGGGTAACATCTGTACCCTGTTTGGGTGTCGGGAACTTTATAACCTGTCTCAAACCAAAACCAAAAATTAGAAAATTTATTACCAAAGCTACTCTTAGCAGGAACGCCCTCCTGCTCCATATTTCGTGCTCCAAGAATAATTGCTCTACTTCCTTCTTCAATTTTATTTAAAAATAAAATTAAATCGTCGGGATTATGCTGGCCATCGCTATCAATAGTAATAGCATATTTAAAACCCTTACTAATGGCATACGAAAAACCCTGTTGTAATGCTATTCCTTTTCCGCGGTTTTTAGCATACGAAACAATCTGCACTCCACAATTAGCCAATACCGAAAGGGTATTATCGGTAGAGCCATCGTTTACAACAATTATATTATTTGTATACGATTTTAACTTTGTTAAAACAGGAGATATAACAGATGCATTATTGTAAGTAGGCACAATAACGCAACAATTAAGCTCGTTAAACTTATTTTTAATTTGATCTTTACTATCCATAATTGCTACGAAAGTAACAAAATGTTAATTATTAAAACCTACTCTTCTACTATTATCATTAAATCAGACATAATAGCATCGGAAACAAAAAGACCTTTCTTTGTTAAAACAGCTTTATTATCTGTTAACTTAAGATGTTTTAGTTCTATTTGATTCTCAATTTCGCTTAAAAGAAAATTATATTTATCAGCTGAGAATCTTTCCTTTACATATTCTAAATCGATGCCCCACATTGTTCTGAGCGACGTTAAAATATATTCGTTGTAAGCCATATTATCGTCAATAATCTCCTTTTCAAATTCTGGATTATTGGCCTCTATTCCATCAATGTATTTATTCACAAGCGACACATTCCACTGACGGCTTTCTCCATTATACGAGTGAGCCGAAGGACCAAGACCAAGGTAAGGTACCTGTTTCCAATAGTTTGAATTGTGTTTCGAAATCATATTGTCTTTGGCAAAATTAGAAGTTTCGTATTGAATAAAACCCGATTTCTCGGCCATCTCGATAAGCAAACTAAATTGCTCAACACTATCCTCTTCGTCCATCTCGGTAATAATACCTTTTTTTAGATAGTGCGAAAAAACTGTACGTTCTTCTATTGTTAAATGATATGCCGATATATGAGTTACAGGCAAACTTAAAGCTATTTCTAAATTAGATTTCCAACGCTCTAAATCAAGATTAGGAAAACCGTAAATAAGGTCGATACTTATATTTGTAAAGCCTGCTTTTATTGCTCGCTCAACACTTTTTATGGCTTGCTCACTAGAGTGCTTACGATTCATAAAAAGCAAATCGTCGTCGTTAAACGACTGAATACCTATACTTAATCTGTTTATTCCAAGTTCTTTTAAATCGGGCAGATAGCCGTACTCTAAATCTTCGGGATTAGCCTCAAAGGTAATTTCTGCATCACTGCTAATATTAAATGTAGAGTATAACTTATCGAGAATAACTTTTACCTCTTCAATATCTAACGACGAAGGTGTTCCTCCACCAAAATAAATAGTATCAACAGAAGCATTACCAAGATAATTCTTTTGAATATCAATCTCTTTTAGTAACGACTTAACAAAATTGCCTTTCTCTTTAAATCCCACAACCGAGAAAAAGTCACAGTAATAACATTTCTGTTTACAAAAAGGAATATGAATATAAATACCTGCCATTAGATTTATTTTTTTCAAAAGTAACTAATATATATTCAATATAGTAACTCAAATTCACACAATTATTTATTGTTAAAAAAACAAAATGCTATTTTTTTACAAAAAAAGCATTCTATTTTTACCCCTTTCAAAATTTATACTATTAAAGTAACTATATCTATTTACAATTATGAAAGTTATATTACAATACTGGACATCAACACTATGGGGTTTAGTAATCTTTGTGTTAAGCACTATGTCGTTAAAAGATACTGGTGCCGAAAAATTATTCGATTTTCCGCACATGGATAAGCTCGTTCATTTTGGATTTTATGCGCTTTTAGCAGTTTTAATGCTGTTTGATCACACAAAAAACAAAGCCCCAAAATTTAATCATTTTATAACAGCCTTTACAGTCTGTTTAGTTTATGGCGGAATGATTGAAATTTTACAAGGATCGGTTTTTACCGACAGAAGTACCGAATTGTTAGATTTTATTGCCAATACAACTGGCGCTTTTATTGGCTGTGCATTTTATTTATCGCTTATAAAGTTCAATATTATTGATAAGTTTTTTAAATCGAGACCAAAGGCGTAACGAAAAAAATACACACCTACGTGTATTTTACAACAACTATAAAAAATAAACTTTTTACTTTACAGTGAAAAATTTCATTAGTATCTACTCTTTTTGTCATAGGTATGATTCTAAGTTTTCATACCTATGGAATTTTATTTCCATAGGTATGAAATTTTTCTTCCATAGGTATCATTTTACACCCCCTCTGAAATGCCCGATTTTACTGGGTTTTTCGAATGCAAAAATTAGCAAAACGAGCTTAAAAAGCCATTATTTTGAACTTTTTAAAGAAAAAAACGATATTTTTTCGTGACAAGTATTGATGTTTAGAGACATAAGTTGATTCTAAACCGTTGGTATTGATTTAAACAGTCGGTTTTAATTAAACCATGTCGCAAATAAAGGTTGGTTTTTGGTATTTCTACTGAAAGGCTATATAAACACTCTAAAAACAAGTAGAAACACATTGCTAAAATATTTTTGCTCTATGTAAACCATATTAACCAATAGCCACTAGAACCATTTTTTTCTTCTAAAATAACTAACTGCTAATATTGCAATAAGAACCATTACACCCCAGATAACAAAATATCCATATTGGGTTTCGAGCTCGGGAATATTTTTAAAATTCATTCCGTAAACACCAGCCAAAAAAGTTAACGGAATAAAAATAACCGAGAAAACAGTAAGTGTTTTCATAACCTGATTTAGCTGATGACTTTGAATATTAAAAATTAGATTTATACTACTCTCTAGCTGCTGAAGATTAAAATCAATATCATCAATCATAAAGCTAGCCTGTTCTTTTACTTCGCTAAAATAATGGGTGCTAAAATTATCTATATCTAGTTTTTCTAACCCACTAATTGCTTCGCGCAAACTAACAAGCGCTTTCTTCATTTTAAAAAGATCTTGCTTACCACTTTCAACAGTAATAGCAAATTGCGGATCGGGCTTAATATTTTCTAAATCAATTAACTCTTTATTTTTCTGAAGAAGTTTTTCGAGCGACATACTGTAGTTATCAATTATTGTCTCAATTAGTCGATACAGCAAATAATCGGCATTTCGTTTTCTTATTATACCTCGGTTTTCTCGTATTCTAGTTCTAATTTCTTCGAAATAATCGCCAACTTTCTCCTGAATACTCCACACATAATTTGGCGAAGCAATAAAAATCATCTGTTCAAACTGAAGCTCCTGATCTTCGAAAATTAAAATCTTTAATGTTAAACATAAGGAGTCTTCAAGCTCAATAACTTTATTTCTATGATTGGTGTCTTGTGTTATATTAATAAGAAACTCATCGAGATTATTTTTTTCAATAATCTCTTTAATCTGCTTCTTATGGTTAAACCCATAAATATTCAACCAGTTTACACCGTTAATCTCATTAAAGAAAACATCATCAATATTATCAAACTGCTTACGACTATAATTTTCTTTTGAATACTCTATTAGCGATGTATTTTCAAAGAAATCAAGTAAATCTGGATTTGCATATTTAATATTAGTCATAAGCAGTTGTTTAACGATTTATTTTTTGTCTTTATAAACAATTGTTCGATGTGGATACGGAATATCGATACCTTGTTTAACAAATTCTTTTTTAATTGAATAAAGTGAATCGGTTAATAGTGCAAACGAATCGGCATTGTTTTTAACCCAAGCATAAGCCTTAAGTGTGACAGCAAAATCGCCCAAGCCAATTAATTTAATAGGAACAATTGGTTCGTTCAGCTCTTTCTCTTCATTTGTTCTATTATCTAATACTAAAGGATGTTTTTCAATAACTTGTTGAATAATCTTTATAGCCAGATCGATATCCGATTCGTACGAGATACCTATCTCAATATGCTTTCTAATTTTCTCGTCGGTAATTGTGCTGTTAATAATTGTCTGTTCGCTAATAATTGCATTAGGAATTACAACTCTTCGAAATTCATAGTCGCGAATAACAGTATGACGAAGAGTGATCTCCTCAACAACGCCTTTACTATTTGCCGAAACTTCAATAATATCGCCAACTCTAAAAGGCTTGAAAATAAGAATAAACAGTCCGCTGATTATATTCGAGAATGCTTTTTGTGATGCAAATCCAATAACAGCGGCAAAAATACCAGCACCAGCAAATAGTGCCGAACCAAGTGTCTTAAAATAAGGTATATTATAGAATATCCAGAAAATACCTACCGAGTAAAGAATAAAACTAATTGAATTTTTTAGAAACACATAAGTTGTTGGACTAACACCCAATATCTTACTATTCTTTTTAATTGCTATAGAAATTAGTTTGCGTAAAAAAAGCGACGTTACAGTTACAACAAACAGAGTTCCGAATATTAATAGTACATAACGTAAAGTTTCGTCATTCATAGGTTTAATTTTACACAATTATAAATTACAGATTACAAAAATTGCCACTCGTAAACAAGTAGCAATTTAATTATTTTTAAAATGAAATATTACTAATCTTCATCATCGTCGTCGTCATCATCGTCGTCGCTAGTATCTGCAATATCATCGTCATCGTAATTCTCGTTTTCCGACAAATAGTCAACATCAGAGTGTTTATCAGCATATTCAGCTTTTGTATCATCCATAAGATTTCCTAAATCGTCGAAATCAGGATCGTCATCAACAAGATCTCTAGCCATTTGAACCGACATACGAATCATATAAATCTTATCATCGGTTTCAAAACGAAGAGCACTTACCAATTCACCTTTCTGATTTGTAAAAGTAATAAGATGTTGGCTATAACCTTCTGGATAAACAAGCTTCACCTGCTCTTGAAGTTCGGTGCTTAGTTTTTCGAAATCTGTGATTACTCTTAATTTATTTGTACTCATCTAAAACTATATTATAAAGTTTGAAATTGGTTTATCTATTTGTAAACCTAATATTATTAATTTTTTTTGTTTAATCTGCTTTTACCGACACAAATCTGTCAATATTTCTAGACATTTCAATTCTATTATAAATTGATTGCATAATTCTTAAATACAACGACTCTTTAAGAACAAGATCTTCAATACCTTGATCTATGTTTGGATTGTCGTTTACTTCTATTGTGTAAACTTTGCCATCAATCATTTTTAAATCAACACCATAAAGACCATCGCCCATTAAGCCAGCAGCTTTAGTTGCCGCTTTTAAAACGGCTTCGGGAACCTCTTCAATTGGTAAAGTGGTTGAATCGCCAAGACTATCGTCGCCCGTTTTCTCCCAATTCATTATCTGCCAATGCCCTTTTGCCATAAAATATTTACAAGCAAACAGAGGCTTCTGATCTAACACTCCTATGCGCCAATCAAAGTCCGAAGGTAAAAACTCCTGCGCAATAATTAAATCACTTTTCTTAAATAAATTATTCAACGAAACAGAAAGTTCTTCGGCATTATTAACCTTTGTAACACCCAAAGAGAAAGCACTATCGGGCTGTTTCAAAACAAGAGGAAAGGTAAAAGCTTCGTCGCAATTTTTCTTTTTTAAAGAGTCGCGAGTCAAAATCCAGGTTTTTGGCGTCAATATTTTATTCTGACGCATACGCTCTTCCAAGAATATTTTATTTGAACAGCGCAATATAGACCAAGGATCATCAATAACAACTAAACCCTCGGCATAAGCTGTTCGAGCAAAATGGTAAGTATAGTCGTTAACATTTGTTGTCTCGCGAATAAAAAGAGCATCAAATTCGCTTAATCTATCGTAGTCGTCTTTTGTAATAAATTCGGTATAGAAACCAATTTTACGAGCAGCCTCTTTAAAATTATTCAACGCCTCTGCATTCGATGGCGGATTTTGCTCGTTTGGATTAACTAAAATAGCCAAATCGTATTTATAATTATTAAAACGATGACGCTGAAAACGTTTCTTGCAAAAATAATCGTGAGCAAATTTCTGAATATAGTTAAAATCAGTATCGTCAATTTTATCCATGCTCAGTGGGCTTACCTTCTGAATAACCCATCGATCGGTTTTATTAAAAACAACGTTCATAATAGGCGTTTCGAAAAGACGATACAAACTTTGTCCTAACTGCTTATAATTTTTATCAATGGTCTGACCAAAGTATATGTTAAATGAGAAGCTGCATTGCGATACTTTTTTCAGAGACTCTTGTAATAAATCGTCAATATCTTGAGCAACTGTTCGTATAATAGAAACATTTCTAAAATCGCGAATAGTAGTAACATTAGGAATAGCACGATGCTCACGAGCCGAGGCAAGTAACGAAACATAATAACCCATACTCTGGTAGCGGTACGATCCTGAAAGGTTAAAAATGCGAGCATTTTTTAGCGATTGAAATTCGTGATCGGAGAGATATTTCTTCGATGAAACAACTCTAACGCCTTCAATTTCGAGCTTCCATTTCTTTGGATTATCAACAACAACAATATTGGACATTGCATTCTTATCGCCTAGTGCCGAGAGCGACAACACCATTCGTACACCGTCTATATTGTCTGAATAGTAATTTGGCAAATCAGCAGTTTTCACAAAACCAGCCTTAGTATACCAGTTAATAAGCTTTGTATCCGATTTTAACGCCTCCAGCGATAGCTTCTCGTAACCATTTTTATCGCCAATATTTTTAATGTAATTAAGAATACTTTCGCCTATTCCCTTACCCATATATTGTGGTAACACAGCAATCGAAAATATTCGCAAAGTACGGCTATACTGATTCAACACAGCCGAGGCAACAGAAATATTCTCGCCCTTTTGCTTTACTTCGGCAATCAATATTCTCTGAAAAGGACTCGACAAGCTATGACGCAACGAGCGTCGTGAAGATTGCTGAAACTTCGGAAAACATTTTTGCTCTAAATCCTCAAGAAAACTTAAATCAGATAATACTGATTCCCTAATGGTTACATTCATTAATAAGCCTTTTTTTAAAAGGCGAAATTTAGTATTAAATACAATCCATTGTCATTATAGCACTATTTATTCATCAAAAAAAATAATGTCATTTAACATCAAATAATTAGCATAACATTATTCTCAATTTCGGTGCTCTAATAAAAAAAACTTATCTTTGCACCATTGATGCAAACAGCTAATTTACATAACAATCAGATTTTTATTTTTACCCGATGGAGTAGAAAAAGCTACGCTCTTTTTACTGTAATAGGTAAAGTTGTGCACATTGGCCACCTTATTGTTGGTATGATTAAAGAGGTTGAGAAACAACTTCTGAATCTATTTTCTTTCTCTTTTGATTCGACAAAAAAAGATGAAAACGATTTTGATATCGAACAAAGCGAACAACAACAATTATTATCAACATTACTACCAATAGTAAATGCTGATATTTATCTTGCTGTAGGTTTTACATTAAACATATATACTTTTTCAGGCTGTCTACTTTGGTAGGGAGCCTTTATTTTTTTATAAAATTTTTAAAATTATGTCAATACTATCTATTAAAGAAAACATATTAAAGGGTAACCAGATATCGTTCGACGAAGCTATAGAACTATATAAAAGCCAAGATAAAGAGCTACTTTATAAATCGGCCGGCGAAATACGCGATACCTTTGCTGGTAAAAAGTTCGACACCTGCTCTATTTTAAATGCTCGATCGGGAAAATGTTCCGAAAATTGCAAGTGGTGTTCGCAATCAGTCCATCATAATACTAACATAGAAGTTTACGATGTGATAAGCTCTAAAGAAGCATTAGAAGTTGCTAAACAAAACGATAATTACGGAGTAAACCGATTTAGCTTAGTAACAAGTGGTAGAGCTTTAGACAATATGCGATTAGATAAATTGCTAAAAGTTTATGATGACATACGTAGCAATACAAAACTTCACATGTGTGCTTCAATGGGGCTTCTTAATCGCGATCAACTCCAAAAACTTAAAGACAGAGGTGTTGAACACTATCACTGTAATTTAGAAACTGCTCGCTCTTTCTTTCCAAATCTTTGTTCTACCCACACCTACGACGAAAAAGTAGAAACAATTAAGATGGCACAAGAAGTTGGTTTAAAAGTTTGCTCGGGTGGAATTATGGGCATGGGCGAAACAATGGAACAGCGAATAGAAATGGCTTTTGAACTAAAACAAATAGGTGTTAAATCAATTCCTTTAAACATATTAAATCCTATTGAAGGAACACCAATGGAAGGAACAACACCTCTTACCGACGACGAAGTTCTTACTACAATTGCTCTGTTTCGCTTTATTAATCCCGATGCCAACCTTCGATTTGCTGGTGGACGAAATATTATTAAACACATTGAAGATAAGGCAATGCAAGCTGGTATTAATTCGGCTTTAGTTGGCGATCTTCTTACAACAATAGGGTCGGATGTAAAAACTGATTTTAAAAAATTTGAAGCTGCAGGATTCTCTCTTGAAAAAAATAAATAACAGATTTTTTTACAGTAGAGACAAGGCTCGCTTTGTCTCTACAATCAATACATAAATACAATATGACCCACAAGGAATTATTAGACTTCGACAAACAACACATTTGGCATCCATACACATCGGCAACAAATCCATTAGAGGTTTTTCATGTTGAGAGTGCAACAGGTTGTAACATACGATTAAACGATGGACGTGAGCTTATCGACGGAATGTCTTCGTGGTGGGCTGCTGTGCATGGTTATAACCACCCTGTATTAAACAATGCCATACAAAAGCAAACCGAGAAAATGTCGCACATTATGTTCGGTGGATTAACACATCAACCTGCTGTTGAATTGGCAAAATTACTTGTGAAAATAACACCTGAAGAGTTCACAAAAGTCTTCTATTGCGATTCGGGATCGGTTGCAGTTGAGGTTGCTATGAAAATGGCTCTTCAGTATTGGCATGCTAAAGGCGAGTCGTCTAAAAATGAATTCCTGACAATAAAAAATGGGTATCACGGCGATACTTGGCATGCAATGTCGGTATGCGATCCTGTTAATGGAATGCACTCAATATTTAACAAACGCTTATCAATTCAAAACTTCGTTTCGCAACCCCAAGTGGCTTTTAATGAGCAATGGGACGACTCAGATTTCTTTGAAATGGAATCGGTAATTGAGGCAAAAGGAGATAAAATTGCAGCGGTTATTCTTGAGCCTATTGTTCAGGGCGCTGGTGGAATGTGGTTTTATCATCCCGAATATCTAAACAAACTATCGGCATGTTGTAAAAAGCATAATATACTATTAATATTCGACGAGATAGCAACAGGCTTTGGTCGTACAGGCGAACTTTTCGCAATGAACCATACCAATATTGTTCCCGATATTCTGTGTCTTGGTAAAGCCATTACTGGTGGCTATATGAGTTTTGCTACTACAATGTGCACCGACGATATAGCAAACACTATATCATCGGCAGAGCCAGGTGTTTTTATGCACGGACCAACATTTATGGGAAACCCTCTAGCTTGTGCTGTGGCAGTTGCTAGCATCAACCTTTTGCTAGAAACAGAATGGCAAAAACGTGTTAAAAACATCGAAAAACAACTAATTGCAGGGCTAGAAAGGGCTAAGAAATTAGCATCGGTAAAAAGCGTTAGAGTACTAGGTGCTATTGGAGTTATTGAAATGCACGAGGCTGTTGATATGAAAACTATTCAGCCGATGTTTGTAAAAGAGGGTATTTGGATTCGTCCATTTGGAAGAATGGTATACACAATGCCTCCTTTTATTATAACAGATAAAGAAATTTCTGTTTTAACAGAGAAAATGGTCAAAGTTTTAACTAACTTATAGATTATGTTAGAAAGACTTAAAAACCAGATTGAGCAAATAAAGACCGATAATTGTTATCGCTACGCCGTTAACACCGATCCGTTCTTTATTAATATGTCGGGTAACGATTACTTAGGCATTGCTACAAACCAAAATTTACGTGAAGAGTTTCTTGAGTTAACCAAATCAAAAATCGGATTTGGTTCTTATTCGTCGCGACTACTTGCTGGCGATCATTCTCAAAGTGTAATGTTTGAGAGTGATTTAGAACGCATGTATAATCGACCAGCACTAGCATTTAATAGTGGATACCATGCAAACTGTGGTCTTCTTCCTGCAATAACAACAAAGACAGACCTTATTATTGCCGATAAGATGATTCATGCTAGCACCATTGATGGAATTAGATTATCTGATGCACATTTTGAACGCTTTAAACATAACGACGTTAATCACCTTATTCGCATTATCGAAAAGTTTAAAGGAAAATTCGATAATATTATTATTGCTGTAGAATCTATTTACAGTATGGATGGCGATATGGCTCCACTTAAAGAGATTGTCGATATAAAAAATAAATATGGTGCTTTTCTAATTGTTGACGAAGCACACAGCCTTGGGCTATATGGCGAAACAGGTCTTGGTCTTTGTCAAGAATTAGGAATAATGGATGATGTAGATATTATTATAGGGACTCTTGGAAAAGCAATTGCTTCGGTAGGAGCTTTTGTAATTTGCCATAGCGTGGTTAAAGAATTTCTGATAAACAGAATGCGCTCATTTATTTTTACAACAGCTCTAGCACCAATTAATTTTGCGTGGTCTCGCTTTGTTATGAATAAAGTGCAGTCAATGAATCATGAGCGCGAATACCTGAAAAGTATATCATCTAATTTACGTTCTGCTATAACAAACAACGGCTTTAAGACTCTTGGTGAATCTGCAATTGTTCCGTTTATGGCTTTCGATAACTCACTTGCTTTGCAGTGGTACGAAATTTTTAAAAACAATCATATTGATGCACGTCCTGTTCGTTACCCAACTGTTCCACAGGGAACCGCAAGAATACGCTTCTCGCTTTCAGCTACATTAACTACTGAAGATATTAATAAAGTAAGTTCAATTATCGGAACACTTCCTGTATCGATAAATCAAACCTCAACAATTATTAATGAACAATAAGTATATAAAAGATAGCACCAATAAAAACCTGCTAATATTTTTTAATGGTTGGGGCTTCGACGAAAAGATGCTACCTATTTTAGATGTTCCAAATTACGATAAATTGATACTGTATCG
This sequence comes from Bacteroidales bacterium, assembly GCA_016926405.1. GTDB lineage: Bacteria > Bacteroidota > Bacteroidia > Bacteroidales > UBA6680 > UBA6680. Next base: position 14,064 of record JAFGOQ010000221.1, on the reverse strand, counting down.
ATACTCAAATTTTAATACTGATGATGTTAAAATTGAAAAAGATTACAAAAACATAACTGTTGTTGCTTGGTCGCTGGGAGTTTGGGTAGCACCTTTTATCGTAAAAAAATTGAATATAAAAATAGATAAGGCTATTGCAATAAACGGAACTTTAAATCCAATAAGCGATAACTTTGGCATTCCAAAAGCTGTTTTTGAAGGGACATTAACAAACCTAAACGAGCGAAACCTAAAAAAATTCAATACTCGAATTGCAGGAGGAAGCCGTATGCTGAGCGAAATAGAAAGATATCTTGCCACTGGCTGTTGGGAAGATCAAAAAAAGGAGCTCCAATTTTTGTTTGATAGCATTAACAAAAGCACAAAAGCCGAGAATATTTTCGACTGTGCAATAATTACAAACGACGATCTTATTTTTTCGGCTGAAAATCAGAAAAGATATTGGCAAACAGAAAACAATACTGTTATAACTGAAATTAAAGGAGCTCATTTTCCTTTCAACACAATTAATATTGGAACATTATTATAATGATTAATCAACTAATTAACAAACAACTTATTTGCGAACGATTTCGCAAAAGTCTTAATACATATAATTCACACGCTACGGCACAAACTATAATTAACAATAAATTAATTCAGCTTATTCCGCCCTCTTTTGAACCAAAAAAGATATTCGAAATTGGCTGTGGAACAGGCATTCTATCGAGGTTATTAGAAGCTAAATTCTCATCATCAGAATTTGTTTTTAACGATCTTGTTTTCGAATCAAAAGGTTGTTTTAACAATTTTAAAGCTAATCATAGCTTTGCTATGGGCGATATTGAAACTATCGACTTCCCTTCAAATAACAACTTAATAATATCGGGGTCGGCATTACAATGGCTTACCGATTTGCCAATGTTTGCAATTAAGGCAAGTAATGCCTTAACAGAAAATGGACTGCTTATTTACAACACATACGGAGCCCATAATTTTACTGAAATTAGTTCTATTACAGGTTCAGGAATTCAATATCCATCGGTTGAGCAGATAAAAAATTCAATAGAAGATAAATTCGAAATATTATTACTTGAGTCGGAAAATATCACTCTATATTTTAATTCACCTCTGGAGGTACTTAAACACATGAAAAACACAGGTACAAATGCCATTTCACGAGAGAAATGGACTCCTTCTGATTTTAATAATTTCGAAAAAGAATATAGAAAATTGTTTCACTCAAATAAGGGCTTTTCATTAACCTACAACCCAATTTACATTGTTGCAAAAAAGAAATAACAATAAAATCATGCAAAAATTTACTCAAATATATTTCATTAGCGGTATCGATACCGATGCTGGGAAAACAATTGTTACAGGGCTTTTTTATAAATATCTACTATCAAAAAACATAAAAGCAATAACAGTAAAAGCAGCTCAAACAGGCTGCCAAAATATTTCGGACGATATTATTGAACATCGACGAATTGCTGGTATTGAGCTTTTGCCCGAAGATAAAGCGGGTCAAACATGCCCATATCTTTTTAACCATCCTTGTTCGCCACATCTCTCTGCACGCCTTGAAAACAAAATTATTGACACAAAAAAAATTGCCGATACAGTTTTTAATCTTACTCCAAACTACGATGTTATTTTACTCGAGGGAGCAGGAGGACTGATAGTACCTCTTACCGGAAATTACACATCGGCCGATTTTATTAAAGATTATCACCTACCTGTAATACTTGTAACCTCGTCGCGTTTAGGAAGTGTAAATCATACTCTTCTGAGCCTTGAATATATGCGAAACAACAACATTAAACTTGCAGCACTAGTTTATAACGAGTACCCTGCAAAAGATAAATTTATTGCCGAAGATTCATACAATATATTTTCAAATTATCTTTCGAAATATTTCTCGGAGTCGCCATTAATAAGAGTTCCCGATATTAATATAAACCCCAACCAAACTGGCGAATGGGAGAAGTTGATTATTGTTTAAACACACTCATATTTGATGAGTAATAATGATAACAACTATTTGAATTTATAGTTAATAGCAGACTCATTTCGGCAATATATGTAAAGTGACAACTCTTTACTGTCTAAATAAATAAATTTATAATAGCTAAATATTAAAAACCCCTCTTGGAAATAGTATCCAAGAGGGGTTATGTTATTATTATGTGCAATATGTATTACTTCTTAACAAATTGCTTTGTTATAACTCCATCAGATGTGTAGCCTCTTAGGGTATATATTCCAGATTGTAAAACTAACATCAACAGTAGTGTTTGTTGTATTAACAATGGTTGAATAAACAACAGTACCAGAAACATTAACAATATCAACTCTGTTTATTATAACAGTTGTTTTAATAGTAACTGTTGAAACAGCAGGGTTAGGATAAATCTTTACATTACCATTAACAGCCTTATTAATTGCTGTGGCCTTAGCCTCGGTTATTGTTATTGTAAACTCATTCTCTACTTTTAAACCTCCTTTATCGGTTGCTGTTACAGTTAATTTGTACTCCGATTTTGTATCGTAATCGAATGTTGATTTGGTAACAAGCTTATCGCCTTCTACCTTAAAGTTATCATTGTCGGCAATAGTGTATGTTAAAACATCGTTTGCATCAACATCGGTAGCAGAAAGAACGCCAACCTCTGTTCCAACAGCTGCATCATATAAATTAATAGCTAATTGCTTTTGGAATGTAGTATTAGTAATTATTCCAGCAGGCATTGTTTCCCTTTTGCCTTGACTTGTCTCTTTGCAATAGTTATAGATTATACTATTTCGAGTTCGCTTATCGAATCCAGTATCTCAACAATCCCCTCGTTTTTAACTATAAACATACCAAGACTTTCATGAGTGACCCCATTGCATAGTTTATAATTATAAACAGGTTTGTTATCAACTAATTTCGAATCGAAGTATTTGAAATCAATATTTGAGTGCTTCTTAATCTCTTCGGCAATTTCTGTTATATGTGTTGAGACAAAAAATGTGCTTTGCTTAACTCTCAAAAAAGCTTCAATTATTAATAACGAAGCATCAAATGCATCTTTTACATTTGTCCCTCTGAATAATTCGTCGAATATAACAAACAGTTTTTGGTTAGCTTTAATTTTAACAGCTGTTTCTTTAACCCTTCTAACCTCGCTATAAAAATGACTATAGCCTAAATTTAAACTATCGGATAAATTAATAGTTGTTATAATACCATTGTAAATTGAGGTTTTCATTGCTTTTGCAGGAACAGGAAAACCTAAATGCGAAAGATATATCGACAGCCCTATTGTCTTTAAAAAGGTCGATTTACCAGCCATATTTGGACCAGTTAAGAAGCACATGTTATTGTTTTCTTTTATTGATATATCATAAGGAACTGCATTTTTTAATAATGGGTGATGTAATTTGCTAATTGTAAGAGTAGGAGTTGATGAATTAATATAATGAGCAAAGGCTAAATTATTCTCGTTTGCTACTTCACTTATAGAACAATAGCAATCTAAAAGATATATTGTTTTAATAAAACCATGTAACTCTTTTTTATACTTCGCTCTAAAAATAAAATCTAGGCGACTAATATCTTTAAAACCAATTTTACTTTTGGTTTCTAATGCACCTAAATCAATATTTTTAATAAACTCGTTCAAATTACCTACTAACCTAAATAACTCCTCGGGGATATCTTTATTCAAACAATTAATTAATTCCTTTATATGCTTTATTAAATAAACTAATTGTCGAATGCCTACTTGAATAAGATAATAGTCGTTACTTGGTTTTATTCGGTAAGATAGATTTTGATAAAAAGCATCAATTACATTATTTCGTAGTGGCAATGTATTTAATCGAATATAAGTCTCAATAAAACCCAATTGATCTGGAGTGATTTTTAAATCTAATTTAATTGATGAAATATATTTTATTAGTTCACTCCGTTCTTGTATCTGTTGTAAATCGCTCAATGGATTCTCCATTAAATACATCAAACGCTCTTTTCCTCCATTGGTTTTTGTCTTATTATAGAAGTTAAATATCGAATCATTAGAGTTTCTATCTCCAAATATTTCAAGATCTTTAATTGTCTGTTTATCTAGTTCAAAGTTCATATTCGTTTTATTGGGTATTGCTTGCTAGGGCATTGACAAGCGCAATACATGTATAAGTTTATTCATAAAAAGAAGATGCAAAATATAATTTTTACACGGTACACTATAAATAATTATATATAAATGTATACCATTCTAGTATGTTTTTTTAACAAGCAACCCTAGCCACAATAAGCAATCGTGAAACATAAAATTGGGTTAATTAAGATGGAATTTATATGTAATTGTAAATTTACTTTTGTTAATAGCAACACCATGCCATTAAACATGTTAAAAACTACCGCGCAGATATATTTTATGTCGAAAAAATTTTTAAACAACAAAATAACATGCTATTTTAGTAGTCCCTTAAACGATCATTGACGTACTGAACTAAAATAATATTGAAATAATAAGCTCCCACAATAGCTACCCGCTATATTTTAGTAATACCGATAATTTGTAAATGCTGTTAATAATAAATTTGTCTATAACTTTAGGTGCATCGGCATTTCATTCTCAAAATTTTAACAGATACATTTTTTAATGTAAAATATATCTTATGTTAAAGGCTTAAGCGTAAATAATTACTACGCAAATATTTTTCCTATAGACTAAAAGCAACCATTACAACTATTTAAATGTTTATCAGAATCTGAAAATCGACTCTCCAGTCAGAGGGACGAAAAACAAGATCTGAAAATTGACTCTCCAGTCAGAGGGACGAAAAAGAGGATCCGAAAATCGACTCTCTAGCCAGAGGGACGAAAAACAAGATCCGAAAATCGACTCTCCAGCCAGAGGGTCGAAAAACAGAATCTAAAATTCATATATCTGGTGAGATGGTTGAAAAACAGAAGGTAAAAATGAATTTTCCAGTCGGATGGACGAAAATCAGAACTTGAAACATAGCCCTACAGTGAGAAAATACGTTTTTTGGAAAAACTTTGCCCTAACAATTATTACATAAATCATATTTCCTACTGTTTTAAAGTGTTCGGTTAAAATTTTAATACCAAAAGTATTATTATAGTTGCTCTACTCTTCAATAATAAGTTTGCATTGTTAATGCAAACTTATTATTGAAGAGTAGAGTATACTAAGCTAATGGTATAATACGTGGTTGACTATTTTTTAATAGTCAAAAAAAAATAGACTAAAAAACAAAATGAGAATATTATGAGAAAAATACCCTTTACGATATTCTCGAATAATGCTCTTTATACGATTGCTAAAGACTTGATTGCATTAATCGAGAATTCGCAAATTCTGACAATGGGTCTAGGGGTTGAGGTGTTTATGAATTTGGTAAAAATAGCTTTTACTAATTTTCAGAATGCTTTAATGCGCAATGCAACCGATCCGTTAACAGTAGCAATTGACAATGCCGACCAACTTCGCGACGCATCGTTTATTGCCTTTAAAAAGTATCTTGAAGCTTGTTTATACAGCCAAGAAGAGGGTTGGCAACAAGCAGCTCAGCAGATAAATAATTCTATTGAGCGTTACGGCAAAGAACTATATAAGTATGGTTATGCCGAGGAGACTGCTGCTCTTAAAAATCTTTTAAAAGAGCTTACGTCTGAACCTTTGCTTTCTTCGGTAAGCAAATTAGAAGGTACTCGATGGGTTGATAGTATAAAAACTAATCAAACAAATTTCGAGAACCTTGTTTTGCAACGCGCAAGTGTTATTAGCACTAATAACAATACACTTGCAGATAGTCGTAAACCTTTGGTTATTGGCTTGAGAAACCTGTTAAATATGATTGATTTGCAACAACAGGCAACTAATAAACCAGAGTTAACTATTCTTGTTGAGCAGATTAACAATCTGATTGCGAAAGATGTATCGAGTGTGCGTATATCGAATTCGCTTGCAGATAATAAATCTGTTGAGGAGCCATCGGTAAACTAATATAGCTGTAGCTGTGGGAGCTTTTTTTTCATCATTTGTTAAGTTGAGTGCATTAGTAACATTCTATATTAAATAAGAGAATCCTTCTACTCCGTTCAAGATGTCAATTGAAATAGAGTTTTTATAACATTCTCATTCTTTTTGGGTGACACATTTTTACAACATCAACAAAAACCAACCTAATATATTTTTAACTTTATGCGCTTTTAAAATTTATCATAAATGTTTATACCCGAAATAGAGACTCAGTCAACAAAAGATATAAAAGCTTATCAGGAAGATAGGCTTTCGGAACTATTGGTTTACCTTAAAAATCACTCGAAGTTTTATCAAAACCTTTTCGAGAAACACAATATCAATACTCGCGATATTAAAACTCTCGAAGATTTAACAAAGATACCAACAACCACAAAAGACGATTTGCAAGCACGCAATATGGACTTTTTATGTGTTGACAAAGGTAAAGTTGTAGACTATACAACAACATCGGGTACTTTGGGCGATCCTGTAACTTTTGCCTTAACCGACAAAGACATCGAACGATTAGCTTACAACGAGTACATATCGTTTGCTTGTGCCGACGGAACAAACGACGATATTTACCAGCTTATGGTAACTATGGACAGACGATTTATGGCAGGAATGGCATATTACGCAGGCATAAGAAAACTTGGCGGAGGTATTGTTCGCGTGGGTCCAGGTAACCCAGGATTACAGTTTGATACCATTGAACGAATTAAACCAAACGCCTTTATTACCGTTCCTTCGTTTTTGCTTAAGCTAATTGATTATGCCGAGAAAAATGGCATCGATTATAAAAACAGCTCTATTAAAAAGGCTATCTGTATTGGCGAGTCGATGCGAAATGCAAACCTTGAACTTAACACTTTAGGGCAGAAAATTCGCGAGAAGTGGGATATTAAACTATACTCAACATACGCCTCTACCGAAATGGGAACGGCCTTTACCGAATGCGGACAGGGCAAAGGCGGGCACCATCATCCCGAGATGATTATTGTTGAATTTTTAGACGATAACGACATGCCTGTTGCCGAAGGCGAACCTGGCGAGGTTACAATAACAACTATTGGTGTTGAGGCAATGCCACTGTTACGTTTTAAAACGGGCGACATTTGTTATCACTATACCGAAAAGTGTGAATGTGGCAGAAACACTATGCGCTTAGGACCGGTTATTGGCCGCAAAAAACAGATGATAAAATATAAAGGAACAACCCTTTATCCACCATCGTTATACGATTTACTTAACGATTTTGAAGAGATTGAGAATTACATTGTAGAGGTTTCGACAAACAACATTGGCACCGACGATATTTTAATTCACATAGGAAGTAAAAACACCTCGGAGCAATTCGAAAAGAAAATTAAAGACCATTTTAGAGCCAAGCTGCGTGTTGCACCAACAGTAAAATTCGACAGTATTAGCGAAATTTACAAACGACAGTTTCCGGAAATGAGTCGCAAACCTATTACTTTTGTCGACAAGCGATAAAAGAGATATTACAGAAGTTAATTTAACTCATCATAAATAAAATCGAGCAACGACTTATACACATTAGTTGTTGCTCTTTTTAATATATTAAAGTTCTGATGTCCTTTAGCCACTAACACACATTGCACACCTAGTTGCTGTGCAACTTCAAAATCGTGTGTTGTATCGCCAATAAAAAGAGTCTCTTGTGCATTAATATTAAATTGCTGCATAAGATTTTTACCTGTTTGCAGTTTGCTTTCGGCAAAATGATTATCGATACCCTGAATGTGGTTAAAATAACCATCAACACCAAAATGGTTGGTCTGCTTTTGCAACGCATTATGTTCCATGGCCGACAAAACAAACTGCTTAATACCTTTATCTTGAAAATGTTTAAGCGCCTTTGTAGCATCGGTAAAAACCGAACAGCTACTCCAGTTGTTATGGTACAGATCGATAAACTGCTTGGCAGGAATCTCAAAAGGTTCGTTGGCAAAATTTAATCCAGCACGCTCGTAATAATCCTTAACAGGGAATCCAAAAATTTCGATATAGCGTTCGTAGGTAAGCTCAGGAATATTACGCTCTCGTAAAACAACATTTATACAATTAATACAAAGCTCTATGTCGTTTAAAATAGTGCCATTCCAGTCCCAAATAACATTTTTTATTTGCTGCATATTTTTATCTGATCGAGGTTTTGACTGGCACCCCATTTAGGAAAATTGGTGTTGTTTTTAAATAATTCGCGAGCCTTAATAAAAAAGGGCAACGCCTTTTTGTTCCCACCGCCAACAGCTTTTGGAGTATAGAACAAATTTTGTCCTTTTAAAAACATTGCTCGTGGGTTATTTGGATTTATCATTAAAGCCGTATCTAAATAATTATCGGCCAAGCGCGACATTTTTAAAGCTTTAAGCTTGTTAGTTTTTATTGTCACCTGCGCTATAAAAGCTTTTACAGATAGTATTTCGGAGTTGTTTGGCGATAACGAATCGGCAATATTAATATGTGTAGTAGACTTATGTAAAAAATCTATTATCTGTTTCTTTTCATCTGATAGCATAGCAATTTGCACATTACCAAAAGCAATATAATACTCAACTAACCAATTGTTTTTAACCAATGGTTGAATATTACTAAAAGCCTTTATTGACTCAGAGAATTGAATAATGGTTGAATCTTTTTCGATTTTATTTGCCAGCCTAGCTATGGTATTATTGTTTGCATGTAAAGCAACTAAGGCAAATAAAAAGAGAATACAGAAATAAATTTTTTTAGTCATTACTATCTGTTTTGCGATGGTGTCCAAAAAAAAAGATTGCTATTCAATTGTCATACTTCTACTCCGCTCAGGATGACAATTGAAATATTTTTTTGGACACCATCATTATTTATTATCTATGGTAACAGAGGTTTCCAAGTTCTGGCTAACCCACCTTTACTTGTCTCACGATAATTGGATTGCATATCGCGCCCTGTTTCAAGCATTGTTTGAACCACCTGATCGAAAGGGATTTTATGAGCACCATCGGAGAAGAATGCAAATATAGCACTCTCGCGAGCCTTATCGGCAGCAAAAGCATTTCGCTCAATACAAGGAATCTGAACATACCCTAAAATTGGATCGCAGGTAAGACCTAAATAATGCTCAATACCCATTTCGGCAGCATATTCAACCTGAGCAGGAGTACCGCCAAGCAAATAAGCCATAGCACCGGAAGCCATAGAACAAGCTGTACCAATCTCGCCTTGGCAACCTACTTCGGCACCCGATATTGAAGCGTTTGTCTTTACCAAAGCACCAATAAGACCAGCAATAGCCAAAGCTCTAAGTATTCGCGATTCGCTAATACCTTGGTTTTTGTATGCAAAATATAGAGCCGCAGGTAACACACCCGAAGCGCCACATGTAGGAGCGGTAACAATTCTACCACCATTAGCATTCTCTTCGGCAACAGCTAGGGCATACGAGAAAATTGTTCCTTTGGTTTTTATATCAAAAGCGGCCATATTGGCTTTTGTATGATACGACGAAGCTTTACGAATTACACGCAAAGGGCCAGGAAGAACACCTTCGTTGTCGAGTCCTGTTTCAATTGTCTCTTGCATAATTTTCCATATATCGGCAAGAAAATCCCAAATTTCAGGTCCTTCAACTTTCTCAACATATTCCCAAAACGATCGTCCTTCGGTTTTACACCAGTTAAGAATATCGTTCATAGTTGTCATTGGATAAATATCTGGCGAATCTTGAAAAGTGTTTAAAGTATCTTTTAAAGCACCACCACCAACACTATAAACTTCCCAACTATCAATTACTTTATTGTTATCGTCGAAAGCTTCAAACAGCATTCCATTAGGATGCATTGGTAGCTCTATATCTTCTTTCCAAACAATTTCAACATCCGATTTTAGAATCTTCTCTATGGCCTTGTCGGTATTATGACCTTTACCTGTTGCAGCCAAGCTACCATAAAGAGTAACTCTAAACTTTTTAACAGAAGGATGCTTCTCTAAAAACATCTCTGCTGCTCTACCCGGACCTATTGTATGAGAACTAGAAGGACCTAAACCTACTTTAAAAATTGTTTTTATCGACTGCATAACATATTTCTTTAATCCAATTTACACCATCGGAAACCGACGATGTTCTATATATTTTATCTGAAAGTAAACTATCGGCAATACCACCTGAACCAGAAATTGCAACAATTTTGCACCCCTGATCAATCATTAAGTTAACAACATCACGTGAACCTTCACCACCTCCAATAATAATAGTAGCCCAACATGTTTTAGCCATTTGTAAATGTTTAGCCTGTTCGTTGTCAACAAATAATATATCGGTACAATAAACAGGCGGTTCAGATGTGATATCTTTAGAAAGAATTAACGATGTTTTACCATTATTACTATTTGCACCATTTAAGGCCTCAAAGAAAGTTCCCTGTAAATTACCAACTACAGTAACAAATCCAGCCTCGGCTATATATTTGCCAGCCTCTTTAGCTAACTCTTTATTTTTTTCGGAAACGTTTACTCCGTAACCAAGAACACATATTCTTAAAGAGTCTCTATTTTCCATAACTACTATTAAAAGGTTTACTTAACAATTAGTGTTTCAAAATTAGCTATCTGTAGACTATCAATATTTTTGTTAACCAATAAACTATCAACATTCTTATTAACAAGTAAAGTGTCAATTAAGTTAACAGTATCTTTTTTAACAACAACTTGTTTACGACACATTTCTGGCATTTTGGTGCAAATAAAGTCAATATTTTGCATTATATCAGTAGGAAGAGTCTCAAGCTTAACAATGTATTCGGCAATAATAACATTTTCTTTTTCCGAGACATTTATTTTTAACAAGGCCGATAGATCGTCGACATCGCGAATAACCTGAAGATATTTTTTCTTCAGAAGTTTAGTACTTTCCGAAAGCAAACTATCGGCAGGTAAATTGCCGAAATTTTCGCGAAGCAAATCGCGTTTATCCCAAATGTCAAACATCTTATTCTCTATTGAAACAGTAAGACTATCAACATTTTTCAACATAACAATTTTATGATATTCACTTAATTTGTTGTTGTACTTTTCTATTGCCTTTTTACCATTTTCGCGACACGACAAACAATTTGTTACAACTATTTTATGTTGAATATTATCGCGATAACTGTTGTTTCTAGGATGAGCTATTGTTGCATCAAGTTTATCGATATCAATCTTAAAATATTTATTATAATACTGCTGCTCAAGCACCTCAACATACTTATTAATAGACTCACCAGCAACCGACTTCTGAACTATTGATTTATCGAAAGCATCGATAAAATGAAGATTACGAAGGTTATTTTCAACAGTTACCGAATCGGCCTTATCGAGCTTATTTGACTCTAACATTGCAAGAGTATTAATCATCTCTTTACCCGATTTAAGGTTATGATCGCTCTCTAAATAAATATTAGCGAAGCCAATTATCGATTTATACTCGGCTCTAAAAACAGTTTTATAAGTACTGTTCGATTTGTATTTAAATTCCATCTGCTTAAACAGCTCGTTAAGCTGACGGTAATACTTAAGAACATTAAAAAGAGTCATGAAAACAGCATCGGAATTACCCGTTTTATAATTCAGATTATACATCTCTAAATTACTTTTCAGATGAGCAAACTGGGTGATAAACGAAATAAAATCGGTCTCTTGTCGGTATGTTTCGGTGTTTATAAGTCCACTACGGAAGTCGCTTTCAATTTTCAATTTTCGTTTTTCAATTGATGCAAATGTTATTTCATCGCCCGAAACCTCTTCCATTTTATATAGCGATTTGTAGTTTGCAACTACTAATATTGGATACGATTTATAGTTTATTATTGAATCTAACTTATCGCGATTTATTTGAGGGTTATCGTTGTCGCGAAAAAAGGTAGCCAATGGTTTTGTGTTAATCTTATCGGGAGAACTATTATCGGTATTTAGCTCATATATTTTAAGCGAGTGCAATCTGGTATCAAAATTATTCTGCTCAAAAAGTCTTATTGAAGAACTAAACTGATACTCTTTCTTCTGAGAACTATTCTCCATAAAGTGCCCAAATTCGCCAACAATAGATAAAATTGCTTTCGAAGGATTTGATATACCAGCAATATTCTGCAACTGACGAGCAATAAGCCCAAGAATAATATTACTACTATTATCGGTTAAAGCCTTAACGCTAATCTCTGCATCAATATAATCGCGAGCAGTATAAAGAGGCAAATTATCTATAATACGAATATGATCAATTTGATGATTTACATACTTTCGGTTCTTATCTTTTCCGCCAGTCTCAACCTGAAAATTATAAAGCGGATAGGTAATATCTTTATTACCAAAGAAACTAACATTTTTAAGCTTGGCCGAAATAAACAGATATTCGAGCCACTCCTCTTCTACTTTACTTTTACGGCGTTTTCTCTTTTTACCATACAACCCAACATTTAACTCGTTAATTAATTTCGAAAATTCAGGCGCATTAAAAAGATAAATATCTGTCGATAAATATTGCCACTCGTTTGTAAAATTAAAACTAGTAGTATCTGAATAACGCAATATTGTAGAGATATCCTTCTGTGCTTTGCTGCTAAATACAACACTAAGAAAAAGTATAATAACAAATGATTTCTTCATAAACCCAAGTAGTAATAAAAATGATTGATAGAATAAATGAATGATCGTAATGAATACCCTAATTAATCCTCTAACTCTTCTGGTTCAACAGGCTTAAGAAGATATTGAGAGTATCCACGCGAATCGGTTTCGTGCAATTGTATACCATTTTTGTACCACAACTCAACAATTGAGACTAATTTATTGTACTCTTTTTTCGAACGGATTAAAAATTCGAACTTATATCTTTTGTTATCTCTTTTAAATTCTATGCTATTCTTGTTTCCTGGCAAAAGCAACAATGGAACTTTGTAATGACTGTAAATTAAAATCAAATCGTCTACCTGGTCAACCTTAAGTATATCAGCTAACACTTTCGACGAAATAGTAATCTCGTCTTCAGAAATCACTATCCTACCAACTTTTCTTAAGTATCCTTTAAAACGATAAACAAGGAATAGAGCAGATATAAGTAAAAAAACTAAAGTCGAAATAAAAACAACAGACTCTACCTGTGCTTTATCAGACGACTTTTGTACTACCTGATTATATATTAAAATATTAAAAACAGCCCAGATAAATAGCGACGACAAAATGATTCTTGTAACACTAATCTTATTAGCTACATCATGACTTATAATAGTTGATTCAAATTTATCCATTGCAATACTAGTTTTATAGTTTGCAACAAAGATAAACTAGCTAAGTTTCTTTGCGCGCGAAAACACAATATTTTTATCTATTAAAAATCTATAAGTAACATGTGTTTTAATAATATTGGCACCAATCTCATTACAAACCTTCATCATCGATGGGTTGAAATCGCCAATCCAATTTAACTCAATAGTTTTATACTGAAATTTATTATTGAAGACATTCTTTGCAAATTCGTTAACCAAATAACCATGCAAACCTTTACCCTGATGTTTAGGTACAATACCAAAAATTAAACCAACAGCTTTTGTAGGTTTAAGAAAATATTTCATCATTAAGAAGAACCTTATTTTCCCTAAAAGATTCATCTTTCCATTAAGTCGTTTAACAATATTATTAATGTCGGGAATCATAATAAAAAACCCTACGGGTTGATTTTTATGATATGCAAAATAGGTAAGCTTTGGATCTAAAATTGGTGATATCGATTTTATAATTAGCTCAACTTGTTGTGACGACATCTTTTTTATACCAGGAAATTTAGCCCATCCTTGATTGTAAATTTCAGCAAAATCGGCAGCATACTTCTTCTTATTCTTTAAAGATAGATTCTCACAATGATAATCGCCCGATTCCTCAATACGTTTTGCTTTATCAATAATTAGTGGGTTAAGATTACTCTCAACTAAACGCTCATACGAATATTGATTAAAATAATTTTGAAAGCCATAATTCTCAAAAAAGTCTTTATAGTATAAAGGGT
>JAFGOQ010000220.1 GCA_016926405.1 Bacteroidales bacterium | reverse complement strand
GCAATCTCTTTTCATAGAAAAATTACTTTGCGTTAATTTAAAAAATAAGCTCCAAGCCTTTTACTGCGAGGAATTGAGTTTAAGAAGGCAGCAGGGCTAATTTAAACCTTGAGACCCTTCCACTCCGCTCAGGATAAGTTCGACTATATAATTTTGCTTTTCAAAATTAAGTCTCACTGAATTCAATAAATAAAGTGGTTATTTTGAAAATATTCCAATAAAGAGTTCTTATATTAATGGTCGATTTTGTAAAAACGTTACCCAAAAAAGTCAATTATTTTTTATTATTATGATTGTCAGTTATATCAGCCGGCAGATATTTTGCGAAAATTGTCGTTGAAGTGATGTTATGCTCTTTTTTAAAGTGATGTTCGTGCTTTATTGGCTTAAAATAATGTAAAGTTTCATTCTCGATTATGCTGGAGAGCATTGGCTGGCTAGTTTTGCTGTATATGCTTTAAGTCGACCTTAACTATCAATAATATAAAGGCCCAGACTAATCTAAATATTCTGTCGGTAGGCGGACTGCACCGGGCTATAATATCTCGTCCTGTTCGGCTTTCCTTGTCAGAGACAAATCGGATATATACGACCAAATCAGAGATTAGGCCGAGCGGGGGATCAATAAGGTTAGATTGTCTGTTTTGTATTTTTCTACTAAGCTTAAAATGAAGATAAGGTTTTATAAATATGCGCAAATAAACCTTATCTTTCTTTTAAAACCTTAGTAGAACTAGAAATCTCCCTTAATTTTTAACCTTATTTCGCAAATATAGTTTTACAATAAAAGGCCAATATAAAGCACGCGTTAAAAACGCACGAAAGTAGTGATGCGCTACCTAATCAGAGATTAGGCCGAGCGGGGGGCATTTGCTTTTGCCATAAGTGATAATATTTTTGTTTTACGCTAAATAAATCAGAATGAGAACCACTTTCTATTACCTTGCCCTTTTCCATAACAACAATTCTATCTGCATTTAGAACCGTACTCAACCTATGAGCAATCATAATAATGGTTTTATGCTCTGCTTTTAATTCCTGAATAACATGCATTATTTGCTCTTCACTCTCCGAATCGAGTGAAGAAGTCGCCTCATCCAAAATTAGTATTTCAGGCTCGCGATATAAAACTCTTGCAAAAGCAATCTTTTGGCGTTGTCCGCCTGATAGTGCCAGTCCATTTTCTCCAATATCTGTAAAAAAGCCTTGTGGTAATTCATCAATAAAACTTTGAATCCCAATTTTCATACTAATTTGCATTACCTTATTCATATCGGGTTCAAAATCACCAATAGCAATATTTTCAGCAATGTTTCCCTTAAATAGATTGATGGTTTGCGGAACAACCCCGACAATTTTCCTCAGAGAATAATTATCAACTTGGGTGATATCAATATTATTAATGAATATTTTGCCGCTTGTAATTGGATAAATATTCTGCAAAAGATGTATCAAGGTAGATTTTCCAGAGCCGCTTTCGCCAACGATGGCTGTAATTTTACTTTTTTCGATCTTTAAATCAAATTCACTAAAAACATCGATTCTCGACCCATATCGGAAAGAAACTTTTGAAAATACAATTTCTCCAAGCATCTCGCTCTTGAGCACAATTTTATTTTCGCCCTCTTGTTCCAAATCCATAATTTCGAATAAACGGTCAGAAGCAATAAATGCATTTTGTATTGTTTTATTTACATTGATTAATCCATTCAAAGGGCCTGTGAAATAACCCAAAATGGCATAGAAAGACATTAGTTCACCCGGAGTTAACTCATTCGACAAAACAAAATAAGCTCCCGTCCACAATACAATAATCGTGAACAAACGCGAAAAGAAAGTTGTTGAATAGGAAGTAAAAACAGAGTTTAATCCTGAAGTATAACCTGTTTCCAATAGTTTTATAAAACTATTCTCAGTTCGGATATTAAAATGATCTTCAATTCCAAAGCGTTTTATTGTACTGACAGTATTTAAGGATTCAACCAAATGACTTTCCAGGTCGGCAGATTGCTCCATTACTTTACGTTCTGTTTTTTTGTTCAATTTATTCGTAATATAATAGAGAATAACATACAATGGAATAATTGCCATTACAATAAAAGCCATCTTCCAGGAATAAATAAACATCAAAACAAAGGAGAAAGCAACAATTAAAACGTTGACAATAAGACTGATTAAAGTATTATTGATAAACGCCCTTATTTTAACGGCATCGCCAATACGTGATATTATTTCACCGGTGCGCATCGTGTCAAAAAAACGCTGTGGTAACTTAAGTAAATGTTTGTAGTAACCTAATATTAAACGAGCATCGATCAGCTGTCCTGTTTTTAAAGTAAATACAGTCTGGAATATGCCAAGAAGAACCTGAACAACAATCAGCACAATCATCCCAACACTCATTAAGTTGAGCAAGTTCTTATTACCATTTACAAAAACAAAGTCTGTTATTTTTTGAATATATATAGAGGTTGAAAGACCAATAATGGAAAAGAAAACAGCACCTATCAAGGCTTGTAGCATTACAAATTTATGAGGCTTTAATAGAAAGAATAGGCG
>JAFGOQ010000219.1 GCA_016926405.1 Bacteroidales bacterium | reverse complement strand
TATAGTCTGGTCATTAACCTTGATGCTGCGTATAAAGGGAAGCAAAGTTGGTTTTTTAGTTTTAACTGATCGTGTGAGTTATTATCTTCTTGCATAATTTATTTTTTCTTTAATAACCTTTTAATTACATATTTGTTCGCTTATAGTGTTGCTGTGAAAACAGTATTGCCTGGTTCCGATGTAACACGAAGTGTTCCTTGATGAGTTCGCATAATGTTTCGACTTAAGCTTAACCCAATTCCCGAACCATTCTCACGAGTGCTAAAGAATGGAACAAATATTTTATTTAAATTTTTAGTTTCTATACCTACTCCATTGTCTTTAACTTTTATCGAGTATTTGTCGTTCTCCCATTCAACTATTATTGTTATCTCTGGGTTTTTAATAGTTTGAGTTGCGTGTATACTATTTGTTATTAGGTTTATTAAAACCTGTTCTATTAGTGCATCATCAATATTTAAAACTAGATTTCGATAATTGTTAATAATCTCAAATTTTATGTTATTCTTTTTTATAAGAGGACTCATTATCATTGACACATTTTTTAAAAGTGTATCAACTTTTATATTCTTCTTTTCAGCAATGGGGATGTCTGTTAGGGTGCGGTAATCGTTAACAAACGACATTAACCCATCGGTACGGCGTTTAATTGTGTTCATTGCCGTTGTTAAATCTTCGTTTGAATAATCTTTGTTGTTAATCATTTCTGTTGCTGCTTCGCTCAATACATTTATTGGAGTAAGCGAATTCATTATTTCGTGAGTTAAAATTCTGATTAAGTTGTGCCATGCTTCAATCTCTTTTTGCTCAATTTCGTCTCTTATATCTTGAAAAGAGATAATGTATGTCTTCTCTTTATTTATGGTTGTAATGTTAATATCTAACGAAATTTCTTTTTCAACGCCATTAATAGATGACCTGATTAGTTTTTTATCTGATATGGTTGTTGCTGCAATAATGGTTGTAAATTGAGGGATTATTTTTTCTATTCTGCTCCAATACTTGTGTTTAGGGATAGATAGAATTCGGCAAGCAGCATCGTTAATATATGTAATTTCTGAATGACAATTGTTTTCTAGAGCCGATTCCTTAACAACAATAATTCCTTGATTATGATTTTCTAATATTGTAGAGAAAAGCAAGAATTGACTCTCTGCCTGTTTGCTGTGTTTCCTGTTTTGTTCGATTTGGTTATTGAACTGAGAATATAATTTTGCGGTATTTGAACTCTTTTTATCGGAGTTAAAAAAAACACTATAGTCGTTGTTTTCTAAGGCAAAAAGAAATTTGTTAATATCTTTTTTTAAACTGTTGTAGTATTTGGTAATATTTAAAAGACCTAAAATAATACATATTGTAGGTAACGCCATGGTTAGCCAAAAACCATTGTGCAGACAAAGTATTGTTGCTGCAATACCAATAATTATAAGTATAATATTTAGCGCTATGGTATTTTTAATAATTTTAAATTCCATATTTTTCTATTCTACGGTAAAGTGCAGCTCTGGTCAGACCAAGTTCTTCAGCAGCTTTTGAAATATTACCTTTGTGTTTATCTACAGCTTTTGTTACACACATTCGTTCCATCTCTTCAAGATTTAATGAATCTAATTCAGTGTTCGATTCAGTTAGTAAAGAGGGTGATAGAGTAAAATCATCTGGCGTAATTTGGTTTCCATCGCAAAGGATTAACATTCGTTCTATACAATGTTCTAATTCGCGAATATTACCTGGCCATCTGTATTTACACATTTTTGTAATTGTAGATTCTGCAATATCAACATAGTCTTTGCGATATTTTTTTTTGAATTTATTCATAAAGAACTCTATCAACAGCGGAATGTCTTCTTTTCGATTGCGCAGTGGTGGGATGGTTAGTTCAATGGTGTTTATTCTGTATAAGAGGTCTTGACGAAATTCACCTTTGTTTACCATCTCTTGCAGGTTGCCATTTGTTGCCGAAATTATTCTTACATCAATATCTTTTGGTTTAGCTTCGCCAACTCTGGTTACGCTTCGCTGCTGTATTACTGTTAATAATTTCGATTGAAGATGAATAGGTACGTTTCCTATTTCGTCAAGAAAAATTGTACTCTTGTCGGCAAGTTCAAAACGCCCGGGTTTACTCTCTTTTGCATCTGTAAAAGCTCCTGCAGCATGACCAAAAAGCTCGCTCTCGAATAGTGTTCCGCTTAACGAGCCCAAGTCTACACTATTTAATGTGTTTTGGTTACGTAACGATTTTTCGTGGATGATATTTGCAACTAGTTGCTTTCCTGTTCCGTTTTCACCAAGTATAAGCACGTTTGCATCGGTTTGTGCAATTTTTTCGATGCTGTTAAGTAAATCTTTTATAGGTTCCGATTGCCCTATAAATGAGCTTTCGGTAGTTGATAAGTTTTTCTTTACGGGTTTCCTTTTTCCCGATATTGTTGACAAACCTTTGTTTATTGCATTAAGAATTTTCTCACCATTCCATGGTTTTAACACAAAATCAACAGCGCCACATCTGACCGCTTCTACTGCTAATTCTATATTTCCATAAGCTGTAATCATTATAACAGCGGTTGATGAAGAGATACTTTTTATATGTCGAAGCCAATATAATCCTTCGGCTCCATCTTGTTCGCCTTTTCTAAAGTTCATATCGAGCAGAACAATATCGAAAGTATATTGGCTAAGTAATTCGTTTATTTTCTTTGGATTACTTTCTGTATGAATATTTTCGAAATGTTGTTTAAGGAACAGACGTGTTGACAAAAGTACATCGCTATCGTCGTCTATTACCAGAATAGGGTTTTTCTGTTTCGGCATTTGAATTTATTTTTTTCTGAAAAGGTGCTCTTTTACAACTTCTTTTTTATATGTCCCGAAATTAGTAAAAAAAGAACTAATGTAAACATCATTGTAATTTTCTGTTCTATCTGTACGGATATAGTCAAAATTGTGTTCAAAAATGAACATTCAATTTTTGTTCTTTAAAGACAAGTTGTTGGTAATTAGTGTTAACGTGTTTTTGGCACGTTTGGCATATTGTTGGTATTAGTTGTTTTGTAAAATTTAAAACAATTAAAAAATATATACTATGAAAACAGTTATCGAAATTAAAAATCTGGTTAAAAAATACAGAACAGAAGAGATTGAAACAACAGCCATCAACAATCTTGAATTAACAATAAACCAAGGCGAGTTTGTTGCCATAATGGGACCTTCGGGATGTGGAAAAACAACTCTTTTAAATGTTATT
>JAFGOQ010000218.1 GCA_016926405.1 Bacteroidales bacterium | reverse complement strand
TGGCTATCTAACTGGCTATCTAACTGGCTATCTAACTGGCTATCTAACTGGCTATCTAACTGGCTATCTAACTGGCTATATAACTGGCTACTTAACTGGCTATCTAACTGGCTACTTAACTGGCTATCTAACTGGCTATCATCTTTTACAACACCTTTAAATAATATCCGACACATAGCCACCATAATAGCGGTTTGTAATGGCGATTTACCATAAATAACTATTGGTTTTTCTTCACCAGCACTTTCATATAAAGCTTGAACTGCTTTTGTTGCCTCTTTTTTATTAGTTGGCTTACTTGCTAAATTCACATACTTCTCTATGAACTTAGGAATTTGTTTCTCCTGTTTAGGAGTTAATTTTGTAATCATAAATTTTGTTATTCTTGCGGAGGAGAGAAGCGGACTAATGAAAACCGCCACCTCACTCCGCCACAAGAACACATTAGTTTTTATTTGGCATATTTTTATTATTTACAACTCCACCAATTTGGATACTTAGAGTATAATTCCATAAAACACCTAGCATTGTCTTTGTTATTTAAAACATCTCCTTCGCAATAATGTTTCCATGTGTTATCAATAAATTGAAACAATCCTTTTGCACTTGATCCTTGTAAGTTATACTGATATTTTCCCATCTTACTCTCACAGTTTGCGATACGAATAGCCGTGTCGGGATTAACACCAT
Organism: Bacteroidales bacterium; assembly: GCA_016926405.1. Taxonomy (GTDB): domain Bacteria; phylum Bacteroidota; class Bacteroidia; order Bacteroidales; family UBA6680; genus UBA6680. The sequence goes on along the minus strand of JAFGOQ010000218.1, from coordinate 2,367 downwards.
ACTCGATAGCCATTTCTCTTACCATCTGTTCTGTTGTTAGCGGTGTTATCGGCGTTGGAGGGAAACACAACCACGATGCAAAATATATTGAGCAAGTTAAAAGCATATTATTTATTCTTCACCGTCAAACCAATCTATGTTATCGTCAACTGGTGATAACTCAATTGCATCTAACCATGTTATATTAGCTTTTTTAAACTCCTTGTCATTTGCTATTAAACTTACTGTTGCTTGTAAATCAGACTCACATTCGTCAATTAAATGTTCCGGAACCTTAAATAAAGAAACTTTATATGGCTCTGATTTCTCAGCTACTACGAACCAATACCTAAATCCCTTAATCTGTGGATATTTCTCTTGTAGTAATTGTGAGTACCATTTAAGCTGTTTAAAATATCCTAAATCCTGAGCCTTATAAAAGAATTTCTTTTTATTAGCACTAAGTGCTGTTTTTAAATCAACTAAATCACAAATACCATCTTTATCTATTCTATAAGCATCAATCTTTCCGTAACGACAATCAAAATGTTCCCCTAGTGTGTTGTCTGGAATTTGAATAATCTCTTGCATAATAAAGTTCTTCTCAATGTCTTTCCAAATATCCGTGTCTTGTACTGCTATCGCAACAGCCATTATGTTTTGATACTCATCTTCTTTAATAACATTTTTACCTTGAGCCTCTTGATCCGCTTTCCATTCGCGCGCTTCCTTGCTACGGAAGTCATCGTATGGAGCGATAATAGTATTTTGAAACTTATCCATCTCAGTTAAAATACTGTCAACCTCACGACCAACCATAAAGCTTTTAGTATCTTTCTTGGCAACCTCACCACTTATAACCGAACGGTAAAAGTAGTTTGGACACAAATCATAAAGCTTAATCTTACTTTGTGATAGTCCTTTGTTATTAAGTTCGTAGTAGTTTTGCTCGTTTATCATATTATTTATTTTTAATTATATCTATTAGCATTGCCATCACAAGTGTTAATAATGATAAACTTATAAAAAACAATGCTGGTACCATAAATAACATTATTACTGTCGACATACTATTATTAATTTAAAAATTATATGGGAGGGGTTGGAATCGAACCAACAAATGCGCGCTTATTACAGACAGTACCATATCTGACCCTCCCCTATCCCCATTACAGGGGATATTTTATTAATTATAAGACTTCTTCGTCATTATCAATTTGATAATTTGGGTCCATTCCAAAGCTTAACACTTTTAAGTTCTTTGCTTTTTGACCACCTTTAATAGCACTCTCACCTTCGCTCTCAAATACAATACCCACAATTTCTCCAACAGATAATTTGTTTAATCTGTCGATAGTTCCTTGTTTTTTAACAGAGATGCCAACATTCCAAACAATTCCATTTACATTAATTTTGTAAATCCACTGATCTGGAAATGTTGGTTCGTTTGCTTTCTGGAAAACTCTATCAACTAAAGTTCCCTTAATACCCTTACCAACTTTATCAAACTTAAACCAGTTTGATTCGACTTCTTTACCTCCTGAGAAGTCAAAATTCATTTCTTCTTCCATAATTTTAATTGTTACCATATAATTAAAGCTAGCGCTTTAGACTATATGTATGTTAATAAATCTACTCCTAACTTTTCTTTTAATGTTATTGCTGTCGCAATTGTTACTCCACCAATATTAGTTTTGTCTTTTTTAATAATAGACATTAATGTTTGCAGAGGTATTCCTGTTTTTTCTGAAATATCAACCCATTGTAATTCTGGGTGATTTTCTTTGTATTCTTTTAATGGGTTCATATAGTTATATTATAACATATTTATAACTTAGTCGCAAACTATCATAAATTAGCTAATATTACGCAGTTTGTTGTAAGCTTCTTTTAAACTTAAATTATTTTCTTTCATTACTAAATCTAATATATCTCCATATTCTCCTGTCGCATAGTCAGTCCACTTGTTAGTTTTTCTATTTAAGTGAAATGAATTACTAGGAGATCTTTCTTTTCGTAGTGGATTATTAACAAAGAAACCATTTGGCAGAACTTCGTATATGGAGTCTATTGGTATTTGTTTAACAACACTTATATCCATTTGTTTTATATCAGCTTTAGTCGCTGATAAAAACTTCACTCGGTTTATTGTTTTGTTGATTTCTTTTTCGACTCGCTCGATTTGCTCGTCAATAAAACCATGGTCTTGTCTGTCTCTAATTCTTCTCCGAAGCATATCGGTCCAGTCAAACCTTTCCCTATACAGCTCTTGTAATCTTTGTTCATATTTTTCTTTTTGATATAATCTGTATCTATTTTTTGCTTTTTCTATGAACTCAATATCTAGCCCATAGTCTTTATAATTATCGTGTTCTACTTTTGGTTGTT
>JAFGOQ010000217.1 GCA_016926405.1 Bacteroidales bacterium | reverse complement strand
TTGTTCCTTCTAAATGGAGAGTTAAAGGTTGGGAAAGAGATTCCCCTCTTATGTTTTCAAAAAAATAATTATTGTGAAGAATTTTACAATATTCTTATTATTGATCTTGTCTTTTTCGTGCTTTGCTCAATCAAAAAATCGCCCAGAGAAAGTTATTGAAAAAGCATTGCAATTCCGTAATCAAGGTGATACATTAAAGGCAATAACAATTCTAACTAAGCAAAATGCTAAAAAGCCCGATGTGAGAACGTCAATTTTGCTTGCGGAAATATTCTTCGATTCAGGATTCTTTAAAAATGCTATTGATTCTTATAAGAGTGCTATTAAGATAGATTCGTTGTATTATCCAGATGCTCTTTTTTTTGTTGCCGATTTATCTATAAAAGTGGGGCAGTATATCGATGCTTTTAATTATGCAAAAGCGTTTGTTGATTGTAGAAAAGAGACAGGTAAATTTGTTGAGCAAGCAAATAGAATTATTGCTAATAGCTATTTTGCTATTAATGAATTACAAAAAGCAGATTCTATAAAACCTATTTTGTTAGATACTAAAGTTAATTCACCTTTAGATGAGTATTGGCCATCGTTAATTGCCGACGAAAGTAAATTAATTATAACTCGTCTTTGCAAGATGCATGTGGGTAATACCTATGGCAAGCAGTCTTTTCAAGAAGATTTTTATCTATCGGAGAAAGATTCAAATGGTGTTTGGTGTGAGCCAAAGCCAGTAATTAATATTAATACTAATGGTAATGAGGGGTCGCAGTCAATTTCTGCTGATGGGCGATATTTATTTTTTACTGCATGCAACAGACCCGATGGCTTTGGTAAGTGCGACATATATATGAGTGAGTTTGTCGATAACGAGTGGACAAAATCGGTAAATATAGGGTATCCTGTAAATTCTGCTTATTGGGAAGCTCAGCCATCCGTATCGCCTGATGGTAGAACAGTATATTTTGTAAGCAACAGACCCGATGGTTATGGAGGATCTGATATTTGGGTGTCGCATAAAGATTTGTTTGGACGATGGCAGAAACCCGTAAATTTGGGGCCATCAGTGAATACTAAATACGACGAGTGGTCACCATTTATTCATTCCGATGGTGTTACACTATATTTTTCGTCTGAAGGGCATGTTGGAATGGGTGGAGTTGATGTGTTTGTTACCAATATTATAAACGATACAATTATTAAAGAACCTAAAAATATTGGTTTCCCTGTTAATACCTTTGCTGATGAAAAAGGATTTGTTGTAAATACTCTTGGTGATAAAGGTTTTTTTTCGACTAACACAAATCGTAATTCAGATATTTATAGTCTTCAACTTAAGAAAGATATTAGACCATTGCCTTCGTCCTTTTTTAAAGGAGTTATTGTTGACGATGATAATAATAATCCAATTAAAGCAAATGTAGAACTTTACGAGTTTGATAATGGTGAATTATTATACAAGAGCTTCAGTAATAATGGTAATTTCCTTTTTCCTCTTGTAAAGGATAAGACGTATGCGTTAAATATTAACTCTAAAGGATATTTGTTCTTTTCTGAAAATATTAAATTAAATACAGACTCTATTAATAATACCGATTCAGTTAAAATTGTTCGTTTAAAACCTATTCGTAGTGGTCAGCAAATTGTTTTAAATAATATTTTATTTGAAATAAATTCTAGCAAACTATTAAATGAATCTTTGTTGGAGCTGGGTAAACTAATAGAATTGTTAAATGACAATCCCGAAATGCAAATTCAAATTCATGGTCACACCGATAATGTTGGCAATGAAAAAGACAATTTAATATTATCGGAAAATCGTGCTCGTAGTGTTTGTCAATATCTTTTTGATAATGGTATTTCGGTATCTAGAATTTCTTCTTTAGGGTTTGGTAAATTGAGGCCTATTGCCAGTAATGCAGATGATTATGGACGATCGTTAAATAGAAGGATAGAGCTTTTTGTTGTTAAGTAATTATTTGACCTTTTTTAAATTAGAAAAAATAAAGGCCTAGGATTTTAAAATAAAGAGTATATTTGCCGCCGATTATGGTAAACGATTCGTTGATAACAGACGATAGTTTTTAATAGGGAATCGGGTGTAAATCCCGAACAGTTCCCGCTGCTGTAAGTTTCGTTAAGGTTTGGAATCACTAAAGCCACTGTTCTGATAAATAGGGATGGGAAGGCTTCCAAAACAGAAATAAGTCAGAAGACCTGCCAAAATCAAAACTAGTATTCATTGCTTTCGGCGAAAGAGCAAGGATAATAACCGCAGGGATATTTCCACCTTTTTTTGTCTAAAGTTGTTAATGAAGACTTAAAGTAATTGTTTGTTACTAAGTTTTATTGCAAATTTTGATTATGAAGAAAAATTTTTTTCTTGCTGTCTTATTGTTTTTTTGTTTTATACAAAAAGAATTAATTGCCCAAGAAGTTGATACTACTCTTAATATAAAAGAGGTTGTGATTGTTGGTAACCGACAGTCTACATTTTCTGTTGGTGAAAAAATCGATAAAATAGAGGCAAAAGACTTGAAACTATTTTCTTCGCAGTCGTTAAGCGATGTTCTTTCGGCATCGTCGTTAGTTAATATGAAAAGCTACGGAACAAGTGGCTTAACTACTTTTAGAATGCGTGGCGGTACAGCCGATCATACTGCTGTTTTATGGAATGGTTTTAATATTCAGAGTTCTATGAATGGCGAGATGAACCTTTTTCTTGTTCCTGCTTTTATGGTAGATCAGGTGCAGGTGCATTATGGTGGTGAGGGTGCTGTTTCGGGAAGTGGTGCTGTTGGTGGTGTTGTTGAGTTAAATAATACTTTTACTCAAAAAGAGGGACTGTCGGGACAGGTTAACCTTGGTACTGGTAGTTTTGGATTATACCGTGAATCGGCAAAAGTTAATTTTGGTTCAAAACGATTAAAATCAACACTTACTGTTAATCATCAAAAGGCTGATAATGATTTTGTTTATTATAACGAACAACGTTTTACAGATAAGTATGAAAAATTAAAAAATTCTGCTTACAAGCAATTTGGGTTAGCACAGAATAACTCTTATTCTTTAAATGATAAGAGTAAACTTGAGACATTTTTATGGTATCAGTTTTCTGATAGACAAGTAGCTCCTCAAATATCAGAGGTTTTTATTGATGGCAGCGATAATTATACTGTTGATAATGATTTGCGTTTTGCCGCTAAATATTTACATAATGGCGAGAAATGGAAAGTAACTACTGGTGCAGCCTTTTTTAGGAATAGTATGCATTATGTAAATAGTTCAATTAATACTGATGTAACTCATGTTGCTAATAGCATTAATTTAAATGCCGATGCAGAATGTTTGTTTGGCGAGAATCATCTTATTAATATTGGTTATTCTGGTGTTGGCGAAATTGTTAATTCTCCAAACTATGCTAATTCTCCTTCGAGAATGCAAAACAACTTGCTAGTTAGCTATAAATATACTTCTCCAAATAAAAAGTTTACAGAAGTTATTAGTTTGCGTCAAGGTATTATCGATAATACATTTTCTCCATTATTAGCCTCTATGCAGATTCGTTATCGTCTTTTTGAAGAGGTTATGTTTAAAGCTAAAGTTGCTCGTAATTATAAGGTAGCCGATTTTAATGATATATACTGGGCTGGAGATGGTGCAGAGGGAAATAAGGATTTAAAACCAGAGCAAGGTTGGAGTGGTGATGCAGGATTGTCGTGGGCTAGAAATATTGGAATTTATAATATGTCGGCAGATGTAACAGGTTTTTATTCTGTTATGTCAAATATGATTATCTGGCAAAATATGGGTGCTTTTTGGACTCCTGCAAACGAAGATAAAGTAAAGACATACGGAATAGAATCGAAAATAGTGTTTGGTATTACTAAAGATGATCTATCTGCCAGATTACAAGGACAGTTTTCTTATACCAAAGCTGCTTCAGACGAAGGGAAATACAAGGGTAATCTTTTACCTTATACACCTCAAATATCTGGAAATGTATCTGTTTTTATTCAATATAAAAATCATTATATACAGTATACCGAAAATTTTGTAGGAGAAACATATTCTAATCTGAGTAACGACAAGACTAAAACTATTGACGAGTATTTTCTTGGTAGTTTTAAAGCAGGCGAAAAAATTAGTTTGTATGGTAAGAGTATTAATGTTGCTCTAGGTATAGATAATATTTGGGATGTAAAATACGAGGCTGTAAAAAATTATGTTATGATGCCTCGTAATTATAATGTTAGTGTAGCTTTTAATTTTTAAAATATATTAATCAAATAATTATAACCATGAAAAAAAGAAATCTTTTACAGCTATTATTTGCATTTGCTGTTTTTGGAATAGTGTTTTCATCATGTAAAAAAGATGATGTTGAGCCAGAAGATGAAAATGTAGAATATCATGAACTTGGTGGATTCTATATTGCAAATGAAGGTTTTCAAAATGGGTCAATTAGTTTCTACGATTCAGTGAAAGACGTTGTTGTTAATAATGTTTTTCAAAAAGCTAATGGTATGCGAGCACTAGGTAAATATGTTCAGTCTCTTACTATTGTTGGAAACAAGGCTGTTATTTGTGTTAACGGTGGTAATAATGTTGTAATAACAGAAGCTGCTAATATGAAACAAGTAGCTGAAATTACAATTTCTTCACCTCGTTATGCTGTTGAGATAAATGATTCTATTGCATTTGTTTCTAGTTGGAGCAATAAGGTGTTTGTGATAAATGTTAATCAAGGTAAAGTAGTTAAAGAAATTGCTGTTGGAAGTTCTCCTGATCGTATGATAAAAGTTGGTGATAAAGTTTTTGTTGCTAATAGTGGTTATGCTAAAGGAGCTGATATGAGTAAAACAATTTCTGTAATTAGTATAGCTTCTCAAACTGTTGTTAAAACAATTGAGTCAGATTTTTATTCTCCTTTTGGCTTTGTAAAAGAGAGTGATGATTATTTATGGGTACTATTCCTTGGAAAGGATTATTATAATGGAAATCATGAGCCGTCTGCACTTGCTAAAATAGATATTGCTGCTGGTACTATTGTTAAAACTGTTAATCTATATGCCGATAAACATCCAAGTAGAATAGCTATCGACAAAGATAAGTCTAATATTTATATTGGTTGTGGTTGGGGATTTCCAGGTATTGTTAGAATGCCACTCAATACTCAGGTTGTTGAAGAAAAACCATTCATAGAAGGTTCTTTTTATGGTTTAGATGTTAATCCTGCAACAGGAAATATTATTGTTTTTACTGTAGATTATAGTGCGTCAAATAAAATGTTTCGTTATAAAACAGATGGTACAGAGATAAATAATTATGAGGTAGGAGTCTTGGGTAACGGTGCAGCTTTCAAAAAACGCTCAAACTAAACATCTATATCTTTTGCATTAAGAACGTCCGGGCTCTGCTAGCTCGGGCTTCTTTATATCATATAATGGGTAATCAATTTCAAAATATTATTATTACAGGCGCCCCTGGAACAGGTAAAACCACTTTGATAAACGCTATCAGAAGGCGTGGGTTTTTCTGCTTCGATGAGGTATCTAGAGATGTTATTACCCTCCAACAGCAGTGTGGTGGTAATTGTTTTCCTTGGGATAATGTACTTGGCTATTCTATTAAGGTTATAGATGTAATGCAAAACAGATACATCTGGGATTGTACCGATAGAGTTTATTTCTTCGATCGCGCAGTGCCCGATGTAATTGCATATTTAAACTATTATAATAGTGAAGTGCCAGATAGTTGTTTTAAGGAGTTGCAAAAATTCCCTATTAGTTCAACCTTGGTGTTTTTTGCCCCTTTTTGGGACGATATTTATATAAACGATTTGCAACGTCCCGAGTCTTTTGCTGATGCCATGAAGATTAGTGAATCTCTTTTCGAAACTTATTCGAGCTTAAAATACAATATTATTGAATTACCTAAGATATCGGTAGATGAGCGTGTCGATTTTATTCTTAGCAAAATTAAAAAACTTATATAATGTCAACAATACATTTTATTACTGGAGGACAGCGATCAGGTAAGAGTACATATGCGCTGAATAAGGCTCTGTTGTTATCTAGTAATCCTGTTTATCTGGCTACGGCTAAGGTATGGGATGAGGAGTTCGAAAAGCGTATAGATAGGCATAAGCAGGAGCGAGGCGAGCAGTGGACAAATATTGAAGAGCAGTTGTATATAAGTAACTGCGATGTTAATGGCAGAGTGGTTTTGTTAGATTGTATTACTCTGTGGCTTACAAATATATATTTTTTGAATAATCAGGATGTTGATAAGTCACTTGATTGGGCCAAAAGGGAATGGAATAAGCTTGTTGAAAAGGATGTTACTTTATTAGTTGTGTCAAACGAAATTGGTATGTCGCCAATTCCCGATAATGCTCTTACTCGCAGATTTGTTGACTTGCAGGGTTGGATGAATCAGTATATTGCACAAAAGGCCAATCAGGTAACTTTAATGGTTAGTGGAATACCTGTTGAAATTAAAAAGTGATTTTGAGAAGTAAGATGTACGAAGTATAATTTTTGAATACTTACAGTTTCAACAATTATTTAATATCCAATAACTAAGTTCTAATAGTTTTAATAATGAAAAATATAATTATTCTTTCTTTTCTACTTATTTCAATCTGTAGCTACGGTAAAAAATACCAAAATAAATATGCAAAGGGTTTTTTAATAGAAGAAAATGAAAACGATTTAAAACTGACAATTTTTGACCCTTTCGACTATTATAAGTCTGTTTTTGCAACTTATAATCTTTCGTTGGAGAATAAAGAAAACTATGTTTCTATTCCGTCAAAACGTGTAGCACCCCTTTCGTGCCCTTTTGTTGCATTCTGTAATCAGCTAAATGTTGTCGATAATATTGTTGCAATAGAGAGTAGTAAATATCTTTTTAATAAGCAGGTTTATAATAACTATTTAAGTGGTAAGGTTAAGCAGGTAGGCGAAAGTCATATAATAAACAGCGAATTGCTTTTATCGTTAAAACCCGATGTAGTGTTTGTTCCGGGGTGGGATAAGGGTATAAACAGTTGTAAAACAATTCAAAATGCAGGCGTTAATGTTGTATATATGTTTGGATATATGGAGCAGCATCCATTGGGTAGAACAGAGTGGATTAAAGTTGTGTCTCTATTTTTTAATAAACTAAAATTGGCCGACTCGGTGTTTAATAGTATCGAGACTCGATATTCTAATCTGGTAGAAATAGCAAGTAAGGAAAAAAATAGAACATCAACTATTTGTGGTGGAGTCTATCGTGGTATATGGTATGCTCCGGGTGCCAATAGTTACTTGGCAACAAGTCTTAAAAATGCCAATGCTAACTATCTGTTCGATGGGTATAAGGAGAGTGGTTCGGTTCCGCTAAAAAAGGAGCAAGTGCTTATTAAGTCGCAGCAGGCCGATGTGTGGATTATTCATGCCATGGGCGAACCCTATCCTTCGTCGATAAGTAGAGACAGAGAGTTTTATTCTAAAACTAATCCGTGGAAAAACAATAGGGTTTATTCTAATATCGGATCAATATCTGCTTGGGGAGCAAACAACTATTGGGAAGATGGTATTGTTAATCCAGATATTATTTTGGCCGATTATATTAAGATGATGTATCCTCATTTGTTGCCAAACCATAAGTTTGTATATTATAAGGCTATTGATACAAAATTGTTGTAGAGAAGATAACAGATGTGATAACCAATAAATAATAACCATTTTTATGATAAACACTTTTTTTTCGGCAATAAAATATTTTACTCGTCTTCCAATTCCAAATAGTTGGTGTAACTATTCGCCTCAGGTGATGAGTCGTGTTTTATTGTTTTTACCGTTTATAGGTGTTTTAGTTGGTTTAACCACATACTTTGCATTCTTTCTGTCAATACTGTTATTCAATCAAAATATTGCATCGGTATTGGCTATTATGGCAACTGTATTTTTTACCGGAGCTTTTCATCACGATGGATTGGCCGACGTAGCCGATGGTTTTGGTGGTGGATGGAGTAAAGATCAGGTGTTACGAATAATGAAAGATAGCTCGTCGGGTGTATATGCTGTAGTAGCTATTTGTATAGCAATGCTTTTGCAATACTCTATATTATCGACTTTTCGATTAGATAAAATTCTGTTAGCTATAGTTTCGTCGGCAATTATTAGCCGAATATTTCCTGTTGTAACAGCTTTTTTTGGTGAATATGCACGCACCGACAATAGCTCAAGAGCTGCAGATATTGCCAAAAAAATTAGTCTTGGTGAATTGTTAATGTCGTTATTACCTGTTGTGGGGCTGTTGTTTATTAATTGGCAGCTTTTGTATGCTATTGTAGTATGTTTTATTGCTTGGTTATTTCTGTTTTTATATTTCAAAAAACGTATTGGTGGTTACACGGGCGACTGTTTGGGTGCCATACAACAAATAACAGAAATAGTATCGTTATTAACACTCTTTGCATTGTGGCAATAGTATTTGTTAGACATACGCCTGTTAAGGTAGAAAAGGGAATTTGTTACGGACAATCGGATGTGTTACCTGTTGATAACTATCTTGATTTTGTTCCCGAATTAAAATTACAGATTAAAAAATACTCTTTCTATAAAGTTTATAGTAGTCCGCTTTTACGTTGTAAGATGCTTGCCCAAGCAACAACTGATAATATAATAGTTTACGACGACAGACTTAAAGAGCTAAACTTTGGCGATTGGGAGATGCAACATTGGGACAATATATATAATAACAGTCACCAATCGGAAAAATGGTTTGCCGATTTTGTAAACACAAAGACACCAAACGGAGAATCGTTTTTGCAGCAATATAAACGAGTTTCAAACTTTATTGATTCGTTAGATCTTTCAAAAGATTATCTTGTTTTTACCCATGCTGGTGTTATTCGTTGTGCTATGGCTTATTTTAATGGTGTTGCTTTAACTGATGTTTTTGCAATGGACGTGGCTTATAGTTTGCCTGTTGTTTTTTAATGGATACAGGTAAAGTATGAGACAATATAATTTAATTTAATTGGAGTGACGTTGTAGCGTCATCCCTTTTTTGTTGCCTCAAATAGATATTTTTTTATTTACTATTACATACTTATTAATGGAGTACATGTAAAATTGACTATAGTATCTAACTTCTTTAATGATAATCATGTAACACACTGTCTATGACATATAAAAGTTAGTGTATGTAGTATAAAAATTAATATCCATTGTGCAATATTTAATTACTGTACTACAATAATTAACCAACGTAATTAAATTATTTAGGTTGATATAGCAGATTCTTTATAGCAGATACAAAACAATACTAGTTATAATTCAATTATTATAGAAAATACCACAGTTTAAAAAAGCAATAGATGAAAAATTATAGGCTATACAACAAATAATGGTTGTGTTAAACAAAATAGCTAGAGTGTACAACCTAAAACCTATAATGGTGTAGCTCTAAAGCCCTAGTTTGTACTAAAAATCTAGATCACTATGGTTATAAAGTCTTATGAATGGATAAAAAAACTACGTTACTAACAAAAAAAGCCTAGTTATTAGGCAAAAAAGTTAGGCTATAGAATGAATTACCTAGATTTTGGGCAAACGCTGAGTGTATTAAATAAGAGAACGATAGTGTCTTGTTAGTGTCTCAGAATCTGTGTAATTGAATTTATTCTTATATTTTAATGTTTTTACATCTATCCTCAGATATAGTTTTAAATTGGTTTAAAATCATCCCCCAATAAACAATTGGTTTATAACAAACCTTTTCAGTATTTAAAATTATTTAAATGAAGTTGTCTGTACAGCCATTATTTAAGATTCAGAATAGAGCCTTATTTAAATTAGCCACCAAATGTTAATCCTATTTTTGTATTCAAATTACTTCATTTTGCTTAATCATAATAGTTGTTGGGTTTCTGTTTTGTGTTTTTTGTCTAAAACACATTTGCTTTATGCTTGTCTAAAATTTAAGTTCTTTTTGCTGTTTTTTTTGTGTAAACATCTGTTGTAGATGGTTTGTAGATAAATTAACTGATAGATATATAGATGTTTATGATAATTGTCGTGTTTTTTACGTCTGTGTAGTAAAGTGAATATTCTCGTTTTGTTTGTGTTTGTAACATTGGTTGTAGTGTACAAGTAGTAGAGGTTTGTCTACAATTATTTAGTATTAGTCAATTACAATAACTGCTAAAAAACTACTTTGGGTCGATTTTTAAACACAATGATTTTATAATTTATTTTCAAACTAATTTTTTACAGTATGAGAAAATTTTTACGTATTAGTACGTTTATTTCCTGTTTCATTATTTTGAGTCAAGGGTTGTCTCTGGCACAAAATAAGTATCTGTCGTTTGCTAAGAATCAAACGTCGCTACGTGAATCAGGAGAGAGTACTGAGCCCAAGAGGGTTTTAAATGATGTGAAGAGTCAATACTTGGAGGTTTCATACACTTTTCCAGGTGCAATGGTTTCTGAACAAACCAATTCCGACGATGTGTATAACTTTTTACATATTTATGGATTTGGTAAAATGGGGCAAATAGGAGCTCCCGCTTTACCTATGCGTAACGATATTATCGCATTACCTAAAGGAGTGTTGGCAGAAGTAGAAATTGTTTCTTCTGAATATATCGAAGTTCAGGGTTATAATGTATATCCAACGCTAGAACCAGCTATAGATACAGATGGTGCTCCAGCTCCTAAATTTGAGAAAGACAAAAAAGTGTATGGTACTAATGCATTCTTCCCTTCTAAAATTGCTGAAGTAACTTCAACACAGATAATGCGAGGTGTGGGAATGGCAACAATACAGGTTCGTCCAGTACAGTTTAATCCTGTTACTCATACATTAAGAGTGTATTCAAGAATTGTTTATCGCGTTAATTATAGAGGTCTTTCAATCGAGGTTGAAAAAGGTGATTTTAATAAAGAGCAGATTGAAGATTTTATTCTTAATCCAAATAGTGTTAAATCGATTAATAATCATAGAGAGTCAGGCTCAGGCGACGTTTCAAAAGACTATATTATTGTAACTATTGATCCTTTTCTTGATGCAGCAAAAAAACTTGCTCAGTGGAAAGCTCAGTTGGGTTACTCGGTTGAGATTGTGTCTCAACCTTCGTGGACTTCGACTAAGGTAAAAGAGGCTATTCATAGCCGATATAATAGTTGGGCAACTAAGCCTGGTTATTTTGTTATTATAGGTGATAACGAGCAGGTTCCAGGTCAAGATCTTACAGAATCAAAAGGTGAAGTTTATGCTTCCGATTTATACTATGCATGTGTCGATGGGGCTGATGATTATACTCCAGATATGGCTCATGGTAGAATATCTGTTGCTAATTTAGAACAGGCAAATGTTGTTGTAGATAAAATTGTTAATTACGAAAAG
>JAFGOQ010000216.1 GCA_016926405.1 Bacteroidales bacterium | reverse complement strand
CCTCTTCCCATACCGAACAGAGAAGTTAAGCCCAACAGCGTCGATGGTACTGCGTAAAAGTGGGAGAGTAGATCGTCGCCTATTTTTAAGCCCCGTTTCAAGAAATTGAGACGGGGCTTTTTTTGTAATATATTTTCTAATTATTCCACTTTTGGACACTCTGTCCAATATTGGACATATTTATATTTTGAGATTATTCTTATTCTTCACATAATCAGATCATATGGTGTTTTGGTTTGTTATTTGGTTGTTTTTTGAAAACAATAAATAATGGACAGAGAAATATCTATTGAATTTGTAAAGCGTCGTAAGCGGAAAAAAGCAATTAAATTAATTATTGGATTTGCTATCTTTTCAGTAGTTTTTGTGATACTTTCTGGTTTGATAAAGCCACATGTGAATTTAAATAATTATAAAGTAGCAACTGCTGATTGTGGAAATATTGAAGTTTCATTTAGTGCATATGGGCTTGTAATACCTCAATACAGTGAGGTAATAACTTCGCCTATTTCTACAACTATATTACGAGTTAATTTTCTTTCTGGAGATAATGTTAACGAGCATGATACTTTAATTATTCCCGATATTCAAAAGGAATTAAACAAGTATGTTAGTCTTCAATATGAATTAGCGATCAATAAAAACCGTTCGCTTAGATGTGTACAGGAGGCTAATCAAAAAATAAATAACCTTAGATTAGTTTTAAAGGCTGACTCAATTAAAATCGAGCAATTAGCTTCCTCATGGAGAAAAGAGAAACAACTTTTAGATATTGGAGGTGAATGTCAAGAGAAAGTTGATTTGATTGAAATGGATTATAAAATTGCTAAAATAAATAGAGATAAGCTTACTCAAGAATATAAGTCAATTACTCAGTTAAGTGCACTAGATAAGAATATTCAAGATATTGAGTTGGCAATCTTATCCGATAAGTTGGATGAGCAGAGGTTACTTATTAATAATTCCTTTATAAGACCTAAACAATCTGGTGTTTTAACCTCGGTTATGGTTCAGCCAGGCCAGCAGATTAACATTGGTCAGCAAATAGCTACAATTGCCGATATTAGTAAGTTTAAAATTGTAGGAACAGTTCCTGGAAAGTATGCAAATAGATTGAATTACAATCAGAAAGTTAAAGTCTACATTCAGGATAGTATGGTTAGAGGAATTATCTCAGGAATTGCTCCAGAGGAGAAGAACGAATCTGTCAATTTTACTGTCACTCTTGACAATCCAACTTGTAACTTTTTAAGAGCTCAGCTTAAAACTGATGTACGAATAATCCAAAGTTTAAAGCAAAATGTCATTCGACTACCTTTCGAGAATTATTATCAAGAAGATTCTTTTGTAGAAATGTTTGTTGTGAATGGTGATGTTTTGGAGAAACGTAAGGTTTTGCTTGGTGGTTGTTCTTTCGATTATGTAGAGGTGATTTCTGGTATTTCTACTGGTGAGAAGGTTGTTCTTAGCAAGGAATTAGCAGAATCTTACAAGAGTTATAAATCTATTGGGTTTAAAAACTGAGTTTTCACATTTGTGCAATATGCTATTATAATTTATACCGTAAAATTAATTTTTTAAACTAAATATATCAGATATGATTGAACTTAAAAATATTCAGAAAGTGTACCGTACTAAAAATATCGAGACTTTAGCTCTTGATAACATTAATCTTAAAATTAAAAAAGGAGAGTTTGTTTCTATTATGGGACCATCTGGATGTGGTAAAAGTACATTGCTTAACATCATTGGTCTTATCGATAACCCTTCCGAAGGAGATTTGTCGGTTTGTTATACTCATATCAATGGGCAAAAAGAGAAACAGTTGGCAAATTTCAGAAACTTTAATCTGGGCTTTATTTTTCAGCGTTTTCATTTAATTCAATCACTCAATGTAATCGATAATGTTGAGCTTTCGCTTATGTATCGTAAGATGTCAGCTTCAGAACGACGTAAGCGAGCTATTGAAACATTAGAAAAAGTTGGTCTTTCGCACCGCGCAAAGCATTTCCCTGCTGAGCTTTCGGGGGGACAGTGTCAGCGTGTTGCTATAGCTCGTGCAATTGTTGGTAACCCTTCGATAATACTTGCCGATGAACCAACTGGAAATCTTGATAGTAAAATGGGCGATGAGATAATGCAGATTTTGCATAATCTTAATAAAGAGAATAATACAACAATTGTTATGGTAACTCACGACGAAAAACTTGCTAAGCAGACAGATAGAATAGTGAGATTTTTCGATGGTCGTCAGGTAAACTAATGTAAAAGAGAGGGGAGTATTATGTGGCTAACAACAATTAAACAGTTTTTAACGCTAATAATGAAGAATCGCTTTTTCACCTTTGTAAATCTTTTTGGTATAAGCTTTACAATTATGTTAGTGATGATTTTGCAAATCTCTTTCGAGAGTAGAGTTTGGCCTGGAGGACCTGAAAAAACTGTAGATAAAATGCTTTTTTTAAATCGTTCGGTGATTTCTAAAGAGAAATCTATGCGACTTGGAGGTATTAGTAATAGTGTTATTAAAGAGTATATTTTGAATATGAAAACACCCCAAAAAATAGGTGTTATATCATATTCGCAGTGGACATATATTGGAAATAATGGAGTAACAGATTTTGTTGTAAAAGGGACTAATGCCGAATTCTTAAGTATGTTTAATTATAAGATGCTTGAGGGACGCATGTATACAAAAAAAGAGGTTAGTCAATCTAAAGATGTCATTGTTATAAATAGAAAAGTTAAAGAACAATTTTTTGGTAATGATTCAGCGGTAGGTAAAACTATTGAGGTGCAAGATAAATTATTTACTGTGGTTGGTGTGGTTGACAATGTGCCAGTAAATTGCGAAACGGCATATAGTGATATTTGGTATCCATATACTTTGTTTAACGAGCCATTAAAACTTTTTAATCAAACAGGCAGATGGGGTGCTGTTCTTTTAGCTGCTAATAAAACTGATTTTGCTAATATAAAAGAAGAGGCTGCTATGATAGAGAAGAAAGTGTCTACTCAAACTGATGGATGGGCATTTAATTTTGGAGGCCCTTTTGATGTTCTAGATAATTACTTGATTGGTAATGTCGACCCACGAATGTATGTAGGGAAAAACATAAGTTTACTTATGTTAGCTGGCAAAATGCTTTTTATTCTTCTTATTCCTGCACTAAGTTTAATAGCAATAAATCTTACTCGAGTTCAAGAGCGTGCCGAAGAGATTGCTGTTCGTAAAACTTTTGGTGCTAGTAGTTCTAGTTTGATACGTCAAATACTTTTCGAAAATTTTATGTTAACATTAATTGGTGGTTTAATTGGGTTGTTATTGGCATGGATATCAATTCGCCTTTTTGGAGATTTTTTATTTGCTGAATTATCATCGCCTGCAAATGGTATAGTAAATGTTACTTTAAGTTTGTTAACATTTTTAGTTTGTATTGTAGTATCATTTATACTTAGTGTACTGTCAGGTATTATTCCTGCAAGACGTATGGCTAAACTTAAGCCTGCACTTATAATGAAAGGAGGTGAGTTATGATTAAGCACAGTTTTAAACTTATATGGAATCAGAAACGGAAAAATGCATATTTAATTACCGAGTTGTTTATTCTATTTTTAGTGCTTTTCTTGGCAACTTTTTATATTATCGAAAAATTGGATAGATATAACCAAGGAGTAGGGTGCGATATAGAGAATAAGTATTACATTCAAATATATACCAAAAACGAAAAAAAACAGAATGCTAATGATTTTCAAAATGTAAAAAAAGTATTATTAAGTGACCCAAACATTAAAGGTGTTACACTTACAAATAATGCTATTCCGTATACATCAAGCATTTCATCATATAATATAAAATATAACAATAATGTTGTAAACAGTTATTTCCGTGCTGCCGACGAGGATTTTATAAAAATATTCAAGCCTAATATTATTGCTGGTCGTTGGTTTACATCTGATGAGTTCGATAATATTGTATCACCTATTATTGTCGATAAATTAATGCAAGAAAAATTATTTGACGATAATAATGCTATTGGAAAAATATTAGAGATAGAAGATCAGAAATATACCATTGTTGGAGTAATTGATTTTATGAAGTACGACGATTATTCCAAATGCGAACCGACCTTTATTATGCCAATGGTTACGCAAGGGGTTTTTGATCAGTATTCTATAGAATTTGGTATCGATATTGAACCTTTGGCAACAGTAAATCCAAAGAAATACTCCAACGATATTTTCTCTATATTAAGTAAAGAAGATTATGTTCTTTCACGTTCGCAGAACCTTTCTGCAATGAAACTTTCTAAAAACTCAAATATTCAAGGCGATATTAAGACCACAATTATTGTCTCTGTATTCTTTTTAATAAATATTATTTTAGGAATGTTAGGTATTCTTGGTTATTCTGTCAATAAGCGTCGTAGCGAAATTGGTTTACGTCGGGCTATTGGTGCAACCCCAAAGCAAATTCGTTTGCTACTTTTCGTTGAAATGCAATTAATAACACTTCTATCTATATTACCTGCACTAATTTTAATTATTCAATTGCTTTTGTTTACCGATTTACCAATAAATATTAATTTATTTATTATATCTGTAATAGCTTCATTATTGTTTATAATGGTTATTGTTGGACTTTGTGTTTATTATCCTGCAATTTTGGCTTCGCGAATACAGCCTGCTATTGCTTTACAAGAAGAATAGAAGTTTACTTTTAATAAAAGTGAATCATAAATATAAAGTTTACTATATACTTATCTTTTATAATTTTTACTATTAACACTATATTTAGTGTCTCTAATAAATAAATATGATTTTAATTATCGACGATGATATAGGTATTCGTACCTCGTTAAACCTGCTTATTAAACAAGCAGGTTTAATTTCTTATGCTGTTTCTAATCCTACTGATGCAATTAACTGGTTACGCGAAAATTGTCCCGATCTAATTCTTATGGATATGAATTTTTCTGTTGAAACTAATGGACAACAAGGTTTAGAACTTTTACAAAAAGTTAAAGTATTCCATCCACAAGTACCCGTAATACTTATTACAGGATGGGGAACTATTCAGTTGGCAGTAAAAGGTCTTAAGCTTGGTGCTTCCGATTTTATTACAAAACCGTGGAGCAACAATACAATATTAGAGTCAATAAATCTAATATTAAAGTTGCTCAAATTGTGAGTTCAAACGATTCACAGAACGATAAGGAGATTCGCAAACAATATGCATTAAACAATATTATCGGTAACTCAAAAGAGCTTATCGAGGTGTTATCATCGGCTATGCGCATTGCTAAAACAAATGCAACTGTACTTATTACTGGCGAAAGCGGAACTGGTAAAGAACTTATTGCCGAAGCTATTCATAAAAACAGTAACCGTGCTAATAAGCCTTTTATTAAAGTTAATTTAGGTGGTATTTCTTCTTCACTTTTCGAAAGCGAAATGTTTGGTCATAAGCGTGGTGCTTTTACCGATGCCAATACCGATCGTGTTGGTAGATTCCAAATGGCCGATGGAGGAACAATTTTTCTCGACGAAATAGGAGAACTCGATCTGCAATGTCAGGTTAAGCTTTTACGTGTTTTACAAGAACAAACTTTTGAGGTGTTAGGATGTAGTGAGCAGCAGAGTGTTAACGTAAGAGTCATTTGTGCTACTAACCGAAACCTATCTCTTATGGTTCGTAATGGCGAATTTCGCGAAGACCTTTATTATCGTATAAATTTAATAAATCATAATTTACCGCCTTTGCGCGAACGCTCTACCGATATACCTCTACTTGTAAAATATTTTGCTCAAATAATATGCACAAAGCACAACTTGCCAATGGTTAATATTACTAAGCAAGCATTTATGTATCTTAAAAAACAATCGTTTAGAGGAAATATTCGAGAGCTTAAAAATCTTGTCGAGCGCACTATATTAATGTCCATAAATCAACAAATTGATGTTCACGATTTTCAAAATAACCAATTAACAGAAAATATTGGTAACTATAATGATTTGTCATTAACATCAATTGACCAGATGGAGCATCACATGATAATTAAAACACTCGAGAGCTATAATAACAATATTGCAGGTGCCGCCAGATCTTTAGGTCTTAGCCGAGGTGCGTTATACCGTAGATTAGATAAATACAATATTAAATACGATTTGTAATGTTGTTTAACTATTATAATTAATATAATACCCCAAGGTTATTATATATACAACGTTTTATAAAACCCTAAACCATTAAAATACTCATTCTTGAAACTAAAATACTACTTTATTATATGGGGTGTTTTGCTCTATTCTTCAGCAATAATATCTCTTATTATGCTCTATAAGCAAGGCTTTTATTTCTTTTTAGTAGGAGAAATACTGGTTATTACATCCCTATTCTTTTTTGTTCATATATATAAAAAGCTGGTTAAACCTGTTCAAACAATAAGTTCGGCCATGTCGTTGCTTAACGAACGGAATTTTAACACTCAACTTATTTCTGTTGGCCAACCCGAAATTGACAGCTTAATAAATGTGTATAATAAAATGTCGGCCAACTTGCGTCAAGAGCGTATAAAACTGCAAGAAAATAACTTCTTTCTCAATAAACTTATCGAGGCAGGTAGATCGGGTATCATTATTTTCGATTTTAATGGCAATGTAATTAAGCTAAATAGCGTAGCCAGAGATCTTCTTGGATTAAATGAAGACAATATTTTTATCGCTCTTGAAAATATAGCTGGTAAAATGGCTAACGAACTTTTGCAACTTTGCGATGGCGATAATAGAATTATTCGTATTGATGGGGTGAAGCGATATAGAGCTTACCGATCTGGTTTTATGGACAACGGATTTCAACGTCCATTTATTATTATTGAAGAACTTACACAGGAACTTATTAAAGCCGAAAGGCAAAGCTACGAGAAAGTTATTCGAATGATGAGCCACGAAATTAACAACTCTGTTTGCGCTGTTAATTCAATTATCGATTCGGTAATAACTTTTAATGAATCTGTTAAACACCCTTTGGTTAACGATATTAGAGAAGCATTAGAAGTATCTAGAAATAGAAACCAGAATCTAACTAATTTTATGCGCAATTTTGCTAATGTGGTAAAAATACCTAAACCAATTTTAGTCAATACTAATATTAATTCTCTTATTCACAATACTGTTCAACTTATGATACCTTTGGCATCAAGTTCAGGTGTCCAGATAAAAATAGTAACTCCAAATCAACCTGTAATTATTAAGGCCGATGCTACTCAAATCGAACAAGTTATAATTAACAGTATAAAAAATAGTATTGAGGCTTGCCAGCATAAAGGAGTAATTACAGTTCAACTTACCAATAATTGTTTGTCGGTTATAGACAATGGTAATGGTATTTCAGCCGATAATCAGCAAAAACTATTTACCCCATTTTTCTCTACCAAACCTAATGGTCAAGGTATTGGACTTACAATTATTCGAGAAGTTCTCTCAAATCATGGATTTAATTTTTCTCTTACATCTTGCAATATTAAGCAGCTAACAGAGTTTGTTATTCAATTTTAGTTATGGCTCTACAAATTTTATTTAATATAAATATGATTCTTTTAACCCAAACTATTATAAACAAATATTAGTGTGTTAAAACATCTTTCTT
>JAFGOQ010000215.1 GCA_016926405.1 Bacteroidales bacterium | reverse complement strand
GGCTATTGCAATGTTTTGAAAACACTAATGCATTGAATGATATTGGTACAGACAAGGCAGTGCCTTGTCTCTACAGATGATAATATTTGATAAAAAACACAGGTATATTCAGTTTAATTGTAAAAGTAACTATGATAACAAAACACCATTCAATACCAGACAGTTCTCTTTTAAAAAAAGATGGAGAAGCCTTTAATTATGTTGATAGTTTTCAGGGGGTAATTTTAGCTAATGAACAAAGTGTTGATATTACAACTGTCTTAAAATTATTCTTATCAAGCGGACCCAAATGGGGCGACCATTTGTTGGCCATAAGAGATAAAGTTGTTGCTTTATTTGGCCTAAAAGTCGCACATAATAAACAAAAGGAACCAAACTATGCCGAATGTAAACCTGGCGAACAACTTGGTTTATTTAAATTATTCGACAAGTCGGAAAATGAGTATGTATTAGGAGAAACTGACAAACATCTGAACTTTAAAGTGTCGTTACTGCTTGAAACAATCGATTATGAATCGGACAAGAAGAGAATAACAATTACAACAGCAGTAAAATTTAATAATATATTTGGACGTATTTACTTTTTTCCGGTAAAGCCTATTCATGGACTTTTAGTTAAATCAACACTAAAAAATATTACTCAACAATTTGAGCCTGTTATTTAATAAACTGCTGTTAATAGTATAAGATATTAATATCATTTGATTGGTAGAGACAAGTCAGTACCTGTCTCTACGAGGATAATGTTGTAAACAAATTACAGGCATAATCATATTTATGATAAAAACATTTAAAATTAATTATAGTAGGTATTAACAAATCAATGTAAAGACTGAAACAGTTAATGGCATTGGATCAGACAAGGCAGTGCCTTGTCTCTACGGGAATAATGTTATAAAAAAATTAGAATGACAGAATCAAAAATTGAAACAATTAAAATTACCAGCATTTATTTAAACAAAATAATGCCTGTATCAGTGTATTTACCTTGCGATTATAACGAAAAAGATAGTTTCCCAACATTGTATTTTCTTCACGGAAGAAGTGGAGACGAAAATATTTTAATAGAATCAGGATTAAACATTTCAGCAGACAAATTAATTGGCAATAGAGAAATCAACTCAATGATAATAGTTTGTCCAAGAATAGAAAATAGTCGGGGCATTAATTCTTCTTCAATTTGTAAAGAAGTAAAAGATCCTTTAGGAAGGATCATTAACATAGGTATGTACGAAGATTATTTAATTAATGAAGTAATCCCTACAATTGATAAAAATTTTAAGACTATAAAAAACAGAAAAGGTAGATATATTGGAGGAGCTTCGGCAGGAGGTTATGTTGCTCTTCACAGTGCATTTCGACATTCCGATTTGTTTTCAAAAACAGGTGGTCACATGCCCGCTATTGAATTACAACTTGAAGAAGAAGATAAATTATATTTTCAAAATCCTGATGATTGGGATAAATACAACCCAATTTATATAGCAAGTAATATGGAACGATCAGATATTAAAATATACCTTGATGCTGGAGATAAAGACGAAGGAGAATTTTATAAAGGATGTTCGGCTTTACATGAAATTTTAACAGAAAAGGGGATGAATTCTCAAAATTACATCTTCAAGGGAAATCATAATATTAAGTACATTAAATCAAATATTGAAAAGTATTTGAGATTTTATACTAATTAAATAAAAAGCCAATCCCAACATTCTCGCTAAAAAACATTATACAACAATTTGAGCCTGTTATTTAATAAACTCCTGTTAATAGCATAAGATATTAATACCTTTTGATATGTAGAGACAAGGCAGTGCCTTGTCTCTACGAGGATAATATTAAAAACCCTTGTCTTAACTCACCACAATGAGTCAAAACAAGGGTGAATTATTAAATTTATTTTGTAGAAATATTCAGATTAATTGTAAAACCATCTAATGTAAATTGTGCTGGGTTATTACCCTCTTTTGCATAAACAAAGTGCTGTTTGTCGGTATCACCACTTTCTGATTTTAATGTGAATTTGTTTGACTGAACAGAACACTTCCCGTATTGAGACTTATAGTCGATAGTAGCCGAAAGAGACTCGGGAATAGTAACTTTAACCTTCTGGTATTTTCCCTTTACAGTAAACTCTTTAAAAGCAGCTGATGTATTGGCAATGTTAGTATTATCTTCGAACCCATTTACAAAGAAAGAGTCGGTAATATTTTCGATATCTATATCGCTATATTTGGTGTTGTTAAGCTTAAAGCCATTCACCTTATTAATGGTGTAGTTATTATCGAAAGCATTATTTTCGGAATAATTGTTTATCGATCCAAAAACATAAGAAGTATATTTTGATTCGCCAGTAACCACATTTGTGGCATTGTTAATATTTACCTTATCGTCGAACGATTTTGTAATATTAACAGAGGTTGCACTACCAAATTTATAAGTAGAATACTTTGTTTCGGTTATTGACAATAGTGCCGAAGAAACCACCTCTACATCTGAGTCGTATGAGTTAATTGTAATGTCTTTAGTTTGATTTGCTTTAAAATTGGAATACTTAGTGGTAAGATTAACATTTGCTAATGTTGTAAAAAAATATTTATCGTCGAAACCATTAATAACGATATCTGAAATTTGGGCAATTTCTATTTCGGAATATTTACTCTTACACTCTATATCAATAGCTTTAGTAGCAAATATATCGGTGTCGAATAAGTTAAGCGATACGTTTTCTAAATTATCGAACTTAAATTTACTATAGCTAGCATCTATTATAGTATTCCCTTTAACCGATTTAGCAATAACTTTGTCGTTATCGGAATTATATTTTAACGATTGTAAATTGTCTAACATAACATTCGAAGCTCTTGAGTTTAGCTCTAACGCCGCCTCACTAGGTATTAACAGAGTTGCTCTAACATCGAGCTTAGACAGTTTTACCTTGTCGCCATTAGGCAGAGTTACTTTTATTGAAGTGTAAACCGATGGAATAATTGTTCCTTGTAAGCTCTTATAAACCGACGAAGATAACTCAACCAACTCTTTTGTAGCATTGTACTTACGATTTTTAAGAAAGTTATCAACCTTTGCAACATCGTCACTATCGCCATCGACATTAACAGTAAGAGTAAACATAATCTTATCTGTTTCCGATGTTTGAACATCTAAATTACAAGAGTGGTTATCGAAAATAACTTTTACGTCGCTGTTAACATCAAAATTATAATTGTACACAAAAGTGTCTTTGTTGTCTTGTGCACTAACGGCAAATGAAATAAATAGTAACGCTGTTACTAACAAATTTCGAAACATAAGATTCTTCATATGATTTTAAATTAGTTTTAATTAAATGGCTGTTACAATTAGTCAATAGTTAGCGTTCCCATAGCTATTGTTAAAGACCTATCGTCACGTTCTTGTTTTTGTTTTTCATTAATAATACGCCCCATTATTAGTAGACGCTTTTCGTATGTATCAAAAATGGTGTTTGCAATACTCTCGATATTTCCGGACATACCTATATTGCTAACCACCTTATTATATACTGTATCTATTTCAGATAATTCGTTTTTAAGAAATACTACTATCTCAGTATCGTCGGTTTTGTCGCTCTTAATAAGCTTCATCTTCTGTTTAACTTGTGCAACATACTCTTTCTCGCGCTCACCAAGTTGCTTGTCGTATTTAGCAAGTACATATTTATTAGCGGGCAAAAGCTGCGCGTTAAAAACAACTCCAGTAATACCTAAAAGTAAAATAGCAACAGCAGCTACTCTGACAATTATTACATGTAACGATATTTTTTTTGCCTTATGGCTATTGTTAATAACCTCCCACATTTTAGCACTGTTTGGCTCATCTATGTCAAACTGGTCTCTATTATTCTGTATATAATCATTAAACCTCTGTTCCATAATAGGCAGGTTTTAAAATGTTAAACAATATTTGCTTTGCACGTTTGTATTGTGTTTTACTAGTAGATTCAGTAATGTCTAACATTTGTGCAATTTCTTTTTGCTTGTAGTTCTCGAATATATAAAGGTTTAGAATTGTTCGGGCACTAAGAGGCAACTCCTTTACAGCATCGTGAATTTGCTTAGCAGTTATATCCGATTCAATATTATTGTCTGAAAATGTATTACTAACACTGTCTGTTAACTCTTCAAATTGCAGGCGATTTTTTCTAATCTCGGTAATGCTTTTGTTAATAACTATTCGTTTAAGCCAAGCACCAAAATTACTATCGCCTTTAAACTTTTTAATATTATCGAAAGCAGCAATAAACGACTCTTGTACTATATCTTCGGCAATCATTTGATTATTAAAAAACCTAATTGCTGTATTATACATTTGCTTAACATACAAATTGTACAATTTAAATTTAGCACTGTTGTCGCCCTTACAACACCGTTTTATTATTTGTAATATTTCTTTATTATCGGGGGTCATAGATTTTATTTTCTACACTAAAGACTACAGAATTTAAAAATAGTTGGAATAGTAACAGAAGTTTTTTTTTCCTTTGCCAACAATTAACAATCACAACATTTATATGAAGAATAAAACTAAAGACAACATGTCTATTATTGCTGCACTATTTATAGGTAGTGTATTAGCAAAAATATTTACTGTAAAAGCTTTGCCAGCTATGGGTGTAAATTTGGAAAACATTAATCCTATAGTCGACATTTTAGTAAACTTTATCACTTTAGTTGGCTTTTACATTCCAACACGTTATGCGCTTATAAAAATATTTAAGATTGACGCTTAAAGACAAAACTGTTTTTTTTTGACAAGGCAGTGCAAGAGACAAGGCAGTGCCTTGTCTCTACAGGATGGTAATTATTAAAACAAAAAGCCCCGACACAATGGCGGGGCTTTTATAGTTATATAGTTTTAGATATCTTACTTCAAATATTTATCTAACCAACCAAAGAATTCGCGTTGCCATAGAATTGAGTTTTGTGGCTTAACAACAAAGTGGGTCTCTTCGGGGAAGTAAAGGAAGCGAGCAGGAATACCGCGCAAACGAGCAGCATTAAAGGCTTGCATTCCTTCGGTGTAAGGAATACGGAAATCTTTTCCACCGTGAATTACAAGAATTGGAGTATCCCAGTTCTGAACAAATTTGTGAGGAGAGTTAGCGTACGAACGCTGAGCAACCTTATTTTTAGTATCCCAATAAGCTCCACCAAGATCGTTATTAGGGAAGAAAGTCTCTTCGGTAGCACCATAAAAACTCTCGAAGTTAAACATACCACAGTGAGCAATAAATGCTTTAAAACGCTTTTGGTGATTTCCTGCAAGGTAGTAAGTAGAATATCCACCGTAGCTAGCACCAACACAACCTAAACGATTTTCGTCGATAAACTCTTCCTTTTTAAGAGCGTCGGTAGCCGAAAGATAATCCTTAATATTCTGACCCGAGTAATCGCCAGAGATTTGAGCATTCCACTCTTTACCAAACGATGGTAAACCACGGCGATTAACACCCATAACAATATAATCGTTAGCAGCCATCATAGCAAAGTTCCAACGGTACGAGAAAAACTGACTAACAGCCGACTGTGGTCCTCCTTGGCAATAAAGCAGAGCAGGATATTTCTTTGTCTTATCGAAGTTTGGTGGGAAAATCATCCAAACAAGCATATCTTTTCCGTCGGTAGTTTTTACCCAACGCTCTTCGGTGTGACCAAGTTTAATATTATCGTAAATATTTTTATTTACAGTTGTTACTTGTGCCTCATCGCCAGTAGCCATATCAACTTTAAAAAGTTCGGTAGCCATTTGGTGAGTTGTCTTTCCGCCAATCATTACACCATTAGCAATTGAGAAATTACCGTAGTTATGCTGTCCTTTTGTAATTTGAGTAAAGTTTTTTGATGCAACATCAACCTTGTAGATTTGGTAAGTAGCATGGTATCCCGAGATAAAAAAGATCTCTTTTCCATCGTTGCTCCAAGCATAGCTATGTGCATTTTGATCCCAATTCTCGTTAATAAAGTTCAACTCTTTTGTATCAAGATTCATAACCATCAAACGCTCTTTATCCGATTCGTTTCCAGGAAGCTCCATGCTCATAAAAGCCATTTGCTTACCATCGGGCGAGAATGTAGGATACTTATCGTAACCCACCATTCCTTGAGTCATATTTTCTGTTTTACCAGTCTCTATATTATAAAAATAGATATCGGAATTAGTGCTAGTAGCATATTCGGCACCAGTAAGTTTTTTACAAGTGTAGGCAATAGTTTTGCTATCAGGCGACCAAGTCATCTCCGAATCGTCGAAATATGGAGAAAGAGGCGCATCCCAAAGTTCGCCTTGCATAATATCTTTACCAGCAACAAATTTTCCATCTTTAACATCCGATACAAAAATGTGACTAAAACTATAATCTGTCCAATCGTTCCAGTGACGATACATAAGATCGTCGAAAATTTTCGCATCAGCCAAAGGTAAATCTTTGTGCATATCGTTTGCCGACTCTTGAAGCTTTACATCTTTACAATACAAAACCTTAGTTTCGTCTGGCGAGAAACGGAAGCTATTAACACCACCATCGATGTTAGAAATTTGTGTTTGTAAAGTTCCATCAGGATTCATTGTCCACACCTGAACATCGCCACTTTTAGTAGACATATATGCAATTTTAGCACCATTGTTAATCCAAGTAGCAGAAAACTCTTTAGAGTCGTCTGTAGTTAGCTTAACAGCTTGGCCACCATCAACAGGCTGAACAAAAATATTAGTTGTGCTTTTGTTTGTATTGGCATCGTAACGAGTAACAGTGTAAAGAACTGTTTTTCCATCAGGCGAAAGTTCGCCGCCACCAATACGACCAAATTTCCAAAGAATTTCTGGAGTTAATCTACCTCCATCAATTTCGGACTGTGTTAATGTGTTCGAGAAATCGGACTTAGGCCCTTCTTGCACTGGTTGCTTGCAGCAATCGCTACCACAAGAGGCGAACAAAAGTGCCGCCGCACTAGCTAATAATAAAATTGACTTCCTCATAATTATTCTATTTTTAAATTAATTTCTGATTTAAAGATGGACGTAATATTCTATGCAAAACAAATTACAACACAATAAAAACGTTCATCGCAAACAAAATTAACTTATTCCTGCAAATGATAATGAAATTAAACATATTTGTTTGTTGTATATAGAGAGGTGCTTATTACCCCAAATAAACCATTAAACAGAACTTAATTTTATAAACTTTTCACACAAAAAATTATTCCCACTAAAATAAAAGCGATAAACACTATAAAAAACCATTATATGCTAAAAAACAGCTCTCTCTTTATAAAACTGAACAACTGCTTATTAACAATCGAAAAGCCTATAAACAGAGAGGTTCCACAGTTTTTTTTCGAAAAAAAAGAGTTTTTGCTCTTGCATAACAAAAATAAATGTAGATATTTGCATCGCAATTGCGGATGTGGCGTAATTGGTAGCCGCGCTAGACTTAGGATCTAGTG
>JAFGOQ010000214.1 GCA_016926405.1 Bacteroidales bacterium | reverse complement strand
TATATAAGTAAATCTTTAATCTATAGTGAAGAGGGATATAGAGTGCTTTTAGGAGAGTTTAAAACTCATAAAGATGCTGAGATTTTACTTCAAGATATTAAATTAAAATATAGTGATGCATTTATCAGAGAATATAATTCTTTGCCATAAAGAGTTTTATAACGTAAAAAGGTTGTTTTTAAGGCAACCTTTTTACGTTATTATAAGATATTAACTTCTGTTTTTATATATTTGAATAGTTATTATTAATTGAATAAAATAGACAATGAAAAAATTAATTACTCTAGTTATTGCTATTGTGGCGCTGTCTTTTTTTACAGTAAATGCCCAAAAAGTAAAAGTTGTAAGTGGTAATTTTGCTGCTCTTAAGGGGCAGTCTAATATTAGTATTCGTTTTACATACGACAATTTAAAGGTTGGGAAAATGGATGAGAATGCTTATTTAGAGAAGAAGAAAAACCAATACAACGAAAAAGAACCAGGAAAAGGTGATTTATTTATTGAAGCTTGGAAAAACGATAGAGCTACCAGATACGAGCCTAAATTTCTTGAGTTAATAAATAAGTATTTATCAAAAAAAGGTGTTAATGTTGATAGAGATATAGCTGATTGTGAGTATGAGTTTATTCTTAATACTTATTTTATTGAACCAGGTTGGAATATTGGAATTAGTCGTAGTAATGCTTTTATTAGTACAACCTTGCAATTAGTAAACAAAC
The DNA here is from genome assembly GCA_016926405.1 of Bacteroidales bacterium. Lineage (GTDB taxonomy): Bacteria > Bacteroidota > Bacteroidia > Bacteroidales > UBA6680 > UBA6680. The sequence goes on along the minus strand of JAFGOQ010000214.1, from coordinate 9,839 downwards.
AGACAGGCGAAAAACTTGGTGAGTTAAATCTTATTAAAGCTCCAGGAGGTCAGTTTGGTGGATACGATTTTGATTCAGGAGTTAGAGTTAGTGAAGCCTATGCAAAAACAGGTAAAACTGTAGCTGGTTTTATTTTTAAGAAGAAATGGTTGTAGACGACTGTCATAATATATAAATGAAAAAGCTGTTGAAACTAATCAACAGCTTTTTTTATATCTAAAATATTGAAGATTATCCAATAACTTCAGTCCAGTTAAACGGATCTTCCACTTCACCATATTGAATACCAACAAGAGTTTCATAAATCTTAGTTGAGATAGGACCAGGGTTTCCGTCTTTTGTAAAGAAGATTGATTTGTCGGTAGCGCTATCGTAAATTTCGCCAATAGGAGAAATAACAGCAGCAGTACCACAAGCACCAGCCTCTTCGAAAGTAGGAAGCTCAGCAACATCAATAGGACGACGCTCAACTTTTAATCCAATATGCTCGGCTAATTCAATAATACTTTTGTTTGTAATCGACGGAAGAATAGATGTCGATTTTGGAGTAATATAAGTGTTATCTTTAATACCAAAGAAGTTAGCAGCACCAATTTCGTCGATGTATCGTTTTTCAACAGCATCAAGATATAATGGACTACCAAATCCTTCTTTATGAACTCTTACAATAGCTTTAAGAGAGGCTGCGTAGTTACCACCAACTTTAATATTACCTGTTCCAAGAGGAGCAGCACGGTCTGTGTCGCGCTCAATAGCAATACGAACAGGTTTAAAACCTTCTTTAAAGTAAGGTCCTACTGGAGTTACAAAAACAACAAACATATACTCTTTAGCTGGAGCAACACCTACCTCGGCACCCGATCCAAAAAGGAAAGGACGAATGTATAACGAAGCACCTGTTCCGTGTGGTGGAATAAAACGCTCGTTAAGCATTACCGATTTTACAACAGCATTGTAAAAAACTTCTTTAGTAACTTCAGCCATCATAACACCTTGAGCCGAATTTTTTAAACGCTCGTAGTTTTCTTCCCAACGGAACAAACGAACTTTTCCATCAACACCACGATATGCCTTAAGACCCTCGAAAGCCTCTTGTCCATAGTGTAAAGCTGTTGCAGCCATGTGAATGTTAATATACTCCGACGAAGAAACTTCTAATTCGCCCCACGATCCATTACGGTAATAGCATCTTACATTGTAATCGGTTTTTTGGTAACCGAAAGGTAGATTTTTCCAATCTAGATTTTCCATGATTTTTGCTTTAAAAATATCTACAAATTTAATATCTATTACTAATAATGGATAGTATAACTATCTTTTTATAAACATATTTTTTGAGAATTAAACAATTATAAGATTGATTCCTTGATTTAAGGAAAAATTTTAATTGTTTAGTCATCTTGTGACAACTTGTTTTCTGTTAATGTTTAATAATACCGTAAATTTTTCTGTATTGATCAGGTATTTGTAGTTAAATCTTCTTGAATTTGTATTATTTTTGGAATTGATAATTCGAAACTAAAACATATATAGATATGATTACCGATTTAGATCAAATATTTTCTGTATCCGCTCAAGGAATGAAGCGATCAATGATTCGTGAGTTGTTAAAGCTTTCGCAAAAGCCTGGTATTATTTCGTTTGGTGGTGGTTTTCCTGCCCCAGATAGTTTTCCTATTGAGGAGATAAAAGAGATTACTAACGAAATTCTTACAGAAGAAGGTGCTCAAGCATTGCAATATGGTGCTACCGAGGGCGATAACGATCTTCGTGAGCTTATGGTTAAGAGATACCAAGAGCAAGGTATTAAAGTTGATATGGAGAATTTGGTTATTCTTACATCATCGCAACAAGGATTAGATCTTGTTCCTAAAATTTTCATCAATCCAGGAGATAAAATTATCTGTGGATTACCTTCATACCTTGGTGGTTTATCTGCTTTTTCGAACTACGGTGCCAAGTTAGTTGGTGTTGAGCTTGACGAAAAAGGAATGTCGGCCGAAAAGCTTGAGGCTGCTCTTGAAGCAATGAAGCAGAAAGGCGAAAAGCCTAAATTTATTTATGTAATTCCAGATTTCCAAAATCCTGCTGGTATTACAATGCCAAAAGATCGTCGTTTAGAGATTTTAGCTCTTGCTAAAAAATACGATGTTTTAATTCTTGAGGATAGTCCATATCGCGAGCTTCGTTTTACTGGTACTCCTCAGCCAATGCTTTACGATTTAGATAGCAGCGGTCATGTAATGACTCTTGGTACTTTCTCGAAGATTTTTGCTCCAAGTTTCCGTATTGGTTGGATTCTTGCTCACCCAGATATTATAGACAAAATTGTTAAGGCAAAACAAGCTACAGATCTTTGTACTTCACCACTTGTTCAGAAAATTGCTTTCCGTTATATTAATAAAGGATACTTCGATGTTAATCTTAAGAAAATTATCGAATCGTACCGTGTTAAGCGCGAAGTGATGCTTAATTCGCTTAAAGAATTTATGCCTGCTGGTGTTACTTGGACTGAGCCAGAAGGTGGTCTTTTTCTTTTTGTTACTCTTCCTGAATATATTGACGCCGAGGAGTTGTTTAAAGTGGCTATTGAGCAAAATGTTGCTTTTGTTCCTGGTACAGCTTTCTATTGCGATGGAGGCGGTAAAAATACTATGCGTATTAACTTTTCGTACATTACTCAAGAGCAAACAAAAGAGGGTATTAAGCGTCTTGGTAATGCAATTAAGCTAATGATTAAGTAATTTATATTCTTAAATATTATTTAAAGCCGACAAAATTGTCGGCTTTTTTTATTGAAAAAATTCTAAACGTAAATCTAAAGTCATTTTTTTTGTGGAATAGTTCTAGAGCTAAATCTAGAGTATAATAATCTGTTTTTGTGCGTCTGTTAAACATTTGCCATATTCTTTTGTTATGGTAGTACTTTACTTTTAAAACAAAAGAACAAAATATATTATGGCAAAAATAGAACTTATTTTGCCCGCAATGGGCGAAGGAATTATTGACGCTACCATAACAAAATGGTTGGTTGCAGAGGGTGATAGTGTGTCGGAAGACGATCCTATTTGCGAAGTAGCAACAGATAAAGTTGATACTGAAATTCCAGCTCCTAAAGACTGTATAATAGAGAAATTTATGTTTGCCGAAGGCGATACTCCTTCGGTGGGGAGTATAATAGCTATTTTACGTGATAGTAATACTGATGAGGCTATTGTTGATAACCAAAAAACAGAGGTTGTAAACACACAAGAAATCGAAAAACCAGTTGTAAGCGAAAGTGTAAAATCGTCGTTTATTGAGAATAGAACACCTTCAGGAAAGTTTCTTTCGCCCTTGGTTAGAAGTATGGCCTCAAAGAACGATATTTTAGTTAGCGAATTGGAATTGGTAAATGGAACAGGAGTTAATGGCAGAATAACTAAAGACGATTTATTAATTTATATTGATAGTAAAAACTCTGTAGTTGCTAATATTAAGCCCGAAATTATTGAAGATAAACCATCGGTGCCTCCTGTTAATACCATTAGCTCTTCGTCAAATGTCGAGATAATTGAGATGGACAGAATGCGTAAGCTTATTGCCGATCATATGGTTGAATCGAAGCGAATAGCACCTCACGTAACTTCATTTGTTGAGATTGATGTTACAGCTTTGGTAAATTGGCGTAATAAGGTTAAAGACATGATTTTGCAAAGCGAAGGACAGAAAATAACCTTTATGTCGCCAATTTTAGAATGTACAACTAAGGCCATTAAAGATTTTCCGCTTATTAATTCGTCGGTTGATGGCGACAAAATTATCCGTAAAAAAGATATTAACATTGGAATGGCAACGGCATTGCCAAGTGGCAATCTTATTGTTCCGGTTATTAAAAATTGCGATAGACAAAGCTTGCTTGGATTAACAGCCAATGTCAATGAATTAGCCGATAAGGCACGAAATAATAAGCTTAAGCCCGACGATATTCAGGGTGGTACTTTTACAATTACTAATGTAGGATCGTTTGGAAATATTACTGGGACGCCAATAATTAACCAGCCACAGGTTGCAATTCTGGCAATTGGTGCAATTATTAAAAAGCCAACAGTAATTGAAACGCCCGAAGGCGACACAATTGGAATACGCAGTAAAATGGTTCTTGCCCTTTCATACGATCATCGTGTTGTTGATGGTGCACTGGGCGGAATGTTTCTTAAACGTGTTGGTGATTATATTGAACAGTGGGATAGTAATAGAAATATTTAATATAGCAGAAGAGACAAGTTATGCTTTGTCTCTTCTGTTTGTTTTTATATAATAATTAAATAACTTTTTTAACAGCATTTGCAGCTTCTTGCAAGGTTGTTACAGGAATTACTTTTAAACCCGATTTTTCGATAATCTCTTTTGCCTCTTTAGAGTTTGTTCCCTCCAGTCGAACAATAATAGGTATAGTTATATTTCCAATTGATTTGTAGGCCTCGGTAATTCCGTTTGCAACTCTGTCGCAACGAACAATACCACCAAATATATTAACAAGAATAGCTTTAACATTTTTATCTTTCATAATAATTCTAAAGCCTTGCTCAACTGTTTCTTTGTTGGCTCCACCTCCCACATCAAGGAAGTTTGCAGGTTCGCCACCCGATAGTTTAATAATATCCATAGTAGCCATTGCAAGTCCAGCTCCGTTTACCATGCAGCCTACGTTTCCGTTGAGTTTTATAAAATTTAAATTGTTTTTTGAAGCTTCTATTTCCGAAGGATCTTCTTCCGATTCGTCGCGATAATTTGCCAAAACGGGATGACGAAATAGAGCATTATCGTCGAGAATTATTTTTGCATCGGCAGCAAATACCTGGTCGTCAGATGTTTTTAAAACAGGATTTATTTCAATCATCGAAGCATCAACAGCAATGTATGCGTTGTATATGTTCGCTACAAATTTAGTCATCTCTTTAAAAGCCTTTCCCTTAAGGCCTAAATTGATTGCAATACGTCGGGCTTGAAAAGGTAATACACCAAATGCTGAATCTATCTCTTCTTTGAAAATCTTATCAGGCGATTTTTCTGCTACCTCTTCAATATCCATTCCTCCCTCAGGTGAGTATACAAAAGTAAATCGACCCGATTTTCGATTAAGTAAAACACTCATGTAAAATTCTTCTACTTCCGATGGGCCAGGGTAGTATATTCCTTGCTCTATCAATATTTGCGAAACATATTTTCCTTCTGGTCCTGTTTGGTGTGTAACCAAGGTCATTCCTAAAATCTGCGAAGCATATTCTTTAACCTCGGTAAGTGATTTTGCTATTTTAACACCTCCTCCTTTTCCGCGTCCACCAGCGTGTATTTGTGCTTTTACAGCCCAAGTGTTGGTTTGTGTTTCGTTGGCTATAATTTGGGCTCTTTTAACAGCTTCTTCAGGTGTTGTGGCTACATATCCTTTTGGTGTTGCAACACCATACTTTTGTAGTATCTCTTTTCCCTGAAATTCGTGTATGTTCATAAGTTGAATTATTATTGGGTTATGGTTAATTAGTTTTATTAATATATTTTTGTGCCTTAAGTTAATAAATAATTGATTATCATTTTATGAGAAAGTTAAAGACACACGAATTAAACAGATTAACAATTGATGAGTTCAAAAGCACCGACAAGATACCTTTGATTGTTGTTCTTGATAATATTAGAAGTATGAATAATATAGGTTCGGTTTTTAGAACATCTGATGCTTTTAAGGTTAAAGCAGTTTATTTGTGCGGTATTACTGCTTGTCCTCCTCATAAAGATATTCAGAAAACTGCTTTAGGGGCAACTGAGTCGGTAGAGTGGAAGTACTTTAAAAATACTATTGATGCAATTGCTGAATTAAAGAGCGAAGGTTTTTTAATTGCTTCGGTAGAGCAAGCCGAAGGAAGTGTTGGTATTGACGATATTGATTGCACTAAACCTGTTGCAGTAGTTATGGGTAACGAGGTAAAAGGTGTAGAACAAAAAGTTATTGATGTAAGCAATTACTGTTTAGAGTTACCTCAGTATGGGACAAAACACTCGTTAAATGTTTCTGTTTGTGCTGGAATAGTTATTTGGGAGTTGTTTAAAAAGATGAATTTTTAGAACTGTAAATTTTATGCCTATGAAATTACGTTTAGAACACGAATTTGCCGAAGCTATCGAGAAATGGGGGTGGAGATACCATCATATTGGCATTCCAACTAATCATAAAATTAATGGCGAAAGATATTTACCGCAATTCGGAATGTATATCTCAGGTTTTAGCACTAGTCCTTATGGTGTTGAATGGATTCGTTTTGACCAGGATAGCTCTATAGATAAATTAATCCAGAATGTATCTCATGTAGCATTTGTTGTTGATGATTTGGATTATGAATTGCGTGAGCGAAATCTTAATGTAATAACTCAGCCAAATCTACCTATGGAAGGAGTTAGGGTTGCAATGATTGAACATAATGGATCTCCAATAGAATTAATGGAATTTAAATAATTGATTGACAAATAATACAAAAAAAAGAGAGACCGTGAAAGTCTCTCTTTTTAATATCTACTAATTAAGGGTATTACATTACAATACCTTTAAATGATTCCATTTCGAAATAGTTTGCAAACTCAAGATCAGTTTTAGCAAAAGCTTTAAGTGAAGCATCTTTCTCGAAAGCAGCTTGTAAGCTAGCTAACATGTTAGCTTCGTCAGCATTTTTAGCGTAAGCAATAGCTTTAACGTAGTCAACCATAGCTGTTTGCTCTTTAACGTTAGAAAGAGTAGCGATAGCATCAGCGTTTTTGTTAGCTAAAACAAGAGCTAAACCTTTGTTAAATGAATCGTTAACACCAAATTTAGTGATAGCATTTGCATATTCACCTTTGATGATGTAAACAATACCTAGGTTGTTTTGAACAGCTTCGCCAGCTTCAGTAGCTTTGTTGAAAAGACCTTCAGCTTTTTCGATTTCGTTTTTCTTAAGAGCAATAACACCTAAGTTATTTAATACAACAGGGTGCGATTCGTTTAAAGCAAGAGCTTTATCTAAGTTAGCTTTAGCCTCGTCAAGTTTACCTTGCTCAATAAGAATGTATGCCATGTTGTTGATAGCTCTGATAGACTCTGGATGAGCTTGGTGAGCTTTAGTATAAATATCTAATTTCTTGTTAAGATCAGTGTAAAGAGTAGCAGCATAAAGTTTTTCAACTTCTTTAAGTGAAGCGAAATCTGATTCTACTAGAGCCATTATCTCTTCGTCAGAGTAACCAGTGATGTTAGCCTCAACAAAAAGTTGCGAGCGACGAAGTTTAGGAAGAATTTTCTCAGCTACTTCAGTAAATGCGGCAGAAAGATTTTTAATCTCTTTTTCTCTTACAACAGGATCAGAGTACATAGAAAGAACACGAAGAATAAGTTCTTTGTCAGAAATTTCTGAAGCTTGCATTAATTCTTTAAATCCATCCCAGTCTTCAGCAACAGTTGTTGTTTCTACATTAGCATCTTTAATCTTAGCTCTCTTAAGCTCTTTGTTGATAAATCTGTTTGCAGTTTTCTCACGATTAGAAGAAACTCTTTCGTTAAGTTTTAATTCACCATCAGGAGAAGCGTATGAAGAAACCTTAGCAGCTTTAAGCTCTTTTCTTTCGTTAGCTTTAACATCTTTAATGAACTTCTGAAGAAGTTTAACATCTTCTTTTTTAAGCTCAGAGTTTCTAAGAGCAGCTTGGTTGATCATATAAAGAATGTCAGCTTTTTGAACTTCGCTAGTAACGCGCTCAAAATCATGAGACATAATTATTGGTTGAGCACCATTTTCTACTAATTGAGAAGTAGAGATAACTCCGTCAGCAACTTTGCCGTCGTAAACAAAAGGAAGCTCTTTGTCTTTGATCTTAGCAACAAAGCGAATTTCAAGTCTTGAGTTTCTCATTTCTTTAACATAGTCAACTGTTCCTTCAACATTGTACGAACCGCCAGTTTTACTGTTAATAACCATGTTGTTATCCTGAACTTTTTCGCCTTGAATAGTTTTAGTTCCTAACTCAACTTCGCCACCTTCGTAAACAATAAATGCTTTTGTTTCAAGAATAGCTGCTTTATTAACGTATTTTTCTGGAATGTTAATGCTAATGTTTGCAGTAACTTTTCCACCTTTTTCTACAAGAATTTTAGGTGTTACGTTAATTTTAAGACTGTTTGCAGCCTCTTTCATTTTGTCAACCCCACCACAAGCACTAACAATAATTGCGGTAGCAAATGCAGTTGCTAAAACTTTAAAATTTAGCTTTTTCATAATTATCCGAGTTAATTTATTTAATATGTTGATTTTCTAAATTTAATATTGCTTACAAACATAATAAACAGGCGTAATATATCAAACTGTTTGTATCAATTTGTGGGTAATATCATTCGGTTTGTTCCAGATACTTGCATTTTATTTATTTGTTCGATTATTTTTTCGAAATCGTCACTGTTTTTAACAAAATCAATATTGCTACAATCTATTATTAATGTTTTAATATTTTGATTCTGTTTAAAAAATTCAAAGTATCCTTTTTCTATTGTTTGTAGGTATTCTGGTTTGATTTTTTCTTCGTAGTCGCGTCCTCGTTTTGCAATATTTTTAATAAGGTTTGGGACACTGTTATGCAAGTAGATAAAAAGATCGGGTTTTGGTAAATTCGAGTATACTATATGAAAAATTTGTCGATATAATTTGTATTCGTCTTCTGATAATGTTTGTTGTGCAAAAATCAACGATTTCATAAAGTAATAATCGCTGATAGTCTTGTTTTGGAATAAATCAAGCGAGCTTAGCTCTTTATTAAGCTGATTATATCTTTCTGCTAAAAACGACATTTCTAAGGGAAATGCAAATCGTTCTTGATCGTTATAAAACTTAGGAAGAAATGGGTTGTCGGCAAATTGTTCTAATATTAATCTGGCATCGTATCTTTCGGCCACCATTTTCGATAATGTTGTTTTTCCTGCTCCAATATTTCCTTCTATTACAATGTAGTTGAAATCCATTTACTGATAATTGATAGTCGTTAAAAAAATAAATGTACAGATAGCTAGTGGTTTAAAGAATATGCAGTTTGTTTATTTATTTATATTATATCGATGCATTTTAGCTGTTGTACATGCAATGATAATTTAATTTTTATTGATTTTGGGAATGTTTTTCTAAATTTTTATAAATAAAACTTAAACCAACTGACTCTGTGGTTACTTATTTTTTATTAAAAGTAATGTCATATAAAAAGGTTGTTTGTGTTATTATCTACTGATTTATTCTCTTTCAAAAAAAATCTTAAATCATACACTTTCATCCTGTAATAGTTTAAAGTTGTTGTTTTATTTATTTCACATATTATCGTGTAATGGTGTTATTAGCTAAGTGTTTCAAGTCTTACAAATTTATATCTGTCGTTTTTCTCTTTTCTTTTGTTTATCAATTTTAACTCCGTAAAATCTGAATGCAACTAAACTAGTGAAACTAATGGCAGATATAGTTAATAAATCGAATCTGTTGTAAATTAAGTAAGAGCAAAGTGTAGAAACAGATAAGCCCATAATTAATCCAATTACAGTGAATTTATTTGTGTAATATTCCTCTGTTGATACCTTATAGTGGCTTTTTAGATATTCGGTTATTTCTTCTATTAGTTTTCCAAAGTTTAGTTTATCGGTATCCGAACCATCTGTAAGTGTCTCTTTTAGGTTTTTTACATTTGAATGTAGTGTATTTAAATATGATTTGCATTGGGAATCGTTTATTGCTAATTCCTCTAAAACAAAAGCCATTTTTAATATTCTGCGCAGAGGGAATATTGATGTTTGTTTAACTTTT
>JAFGOQ010000213.1 GCA_016926405.1 Bacteroidales bacterium | reverse complement strand
TATATAATATGAGATTATAAAATAAAGGAACGAGTAACGAGATAAAAGGGTAAATATTATTTAGTCGTTAATATTATGTGTTTAAAATCACATATTCCTTTTCTCATGTATCTAACATCCTAAAATATTTAGTTACTTTTGTGGCTATTTCGATAAAACTCTAATCGTATATTATGGTAAAAATAGGAACACAACCGCTGTCTATTAATGATTTAGAACGTATTTTGTTTACAAATGAGTCTATAGAGACAAAACAGTCTGTTTTAGATAAGGTAGAGTCAAGCTATAATTTTCTACTTGATTTCTCTAACGATAAAGTAATTTACGGCGTAAATACAGGCTTTGGCCCAATGGCGCAATATAAAATTAGCGATAACGACCGCAAGAGTTTACAATATAACTTAATTCGCAGTCACTCCGCTGGAGCAGGCAATCCTATTCCTGCTATGTACGCTAAGTCGGCTATGATAGCACGATTAAATTCTGTTTGTCAGGGTTTTTCGGGCATAAATTCACAGGTAATTTCAGTATTAACAGCTTTTGTTAACAACAATGTTACTCCTTATATACCAGAGCATGGTGGTGTTGGAGCTAGTGGCGATTTAGTTCAACTTTCGCACTTGGCATTAAATCTTATTGGCGAAGGCGAAGTATTTTATAATGGCGAAAAGCGCGATGCTGCCGATGTTTTTAAGATTCTTAACATAGAGCCTGTAGAACTTCATATTCGCGAAGGGCTGTCGTTAATAAATGGTACTTCGGTAATGACAGGTATTGGTATTGTTAACCTTTTATATGCAAAAAGAGCCCTTAGCTGGAGTATTCTTGCATCAACTATGATAATAGAGATGGTTGAATCGTTTGACGACCATTTCTCGGAGCAGCTTAATGGTGTTAAACATCATCCAGGGCAACAAAAAATTGCCAAAATAATGCGCAATCTTGTTTCAGACAGTAAACTTATTCGCAATCGTGCCGATGTTCTTTACGATAAGGAGAAGATTGATGTTTCGGTGTTTGAAGATAAAGTGCAGGAGTATTATTCGCTACGTTGTGTTCCGCAAATTCTTGGTCCAGTAGTAGACACTCTTGATAATGCCGAGAAGGTTCTTATTGATGAAATAAATTCGGTTTCAGATAATCCTATAGTTCATAAGGAAGATAATTTTGTTTACCACGGCGGTAATTTTCATGGCGACTACATTTCGCTTGAAATGGACAAACTGAAAATTGTTACTACAAAAATGACAATGCTAGCCGAGCGTCAGTTGAATTATCTTTTAAACAATAAACTTAATGGCAAGTTGCCTCCTTTTGTTAATCTAGGTACTCTTGGTTTAAATTTAGGAATGCAAGGCTGTCAGTTTACGGCTACATCAACAACAGCCGAGAGTCAGACACTGAGTAACCCAATGTATGTCCACAGTATACCTAATAATAACGATAATCAAGATATTGTTAGCATGGGAACAAATAGTGCTCTTTTGGCAAAGAAAGTTGTCGATAATTCATTTCAGGTAATGGCTATTCAGCTAATGACTATTATTCAGGCTGTCGATTATTTAGGTGTTGCCGACAAACTTTCTACAACATCAAAAGAGGCTTACCATAAACTTCGTGAGCTTGTTCCAGTGTTTAGCGCAGATCATATTAAATACAAAGAGATTGAGAGTGTAAGAGCTTTTATTAACAATAATAACGCATTCAATTTATAACAGCCATGAAATATGCACTAGTAACTGGCGGATCGCGAGGAATTGGCAAGGCTGTTTGTTTAGAGCTTGCTAAGCAAGGTTTTTATGTTTTAATAAATTACAAATCGAATACAGCCGAGGCTGAAAATACTTTGTCGCTTATTAAAGCTGAAAATGGCAATGGTGAACTTCTTCCTTTTGATGTTTCTAAATCAGAGGATATTAAAGCTGCTATTGCTAAATGGAAAACCAACAATGCCGATAAATATATTTCGGTTCTTGTTAATAATGCTGGTATACGCAAAGATAATTTATTGCCAATGATGGCCGACGACGAGTGGACAAGTGTTATTGACACTAATTTGCATTCGTTTTTTCACGTTACACGTCAGTTGGCTACCGATATGTTGATAAACAAATATGGTAGAATTGTAAATATTGTTTCGCTATCGGGATTAAAAGGATTACCAGGTCAGACAAACTATTCGGCAGCCAAGGCCGGTGTTATTGGTGCAACAAAAGCTTTGGCACAAGAGTTAGCTAAGAAAAAGGTTACTGTTAATGCTGTTGCTCCTGGTTTTATTAAAACCGATATGACCGAAGATTTAGACGAAAAGGAATTAAAAAGAATGATTCCTGCCAACCGCTTTGGTAAACCCGAAGAGGTGGCCGCCACTGTTGCTTTTTTAGTGTCTGATGGTGCTGCATACATTACTGGCGAGGTAATTTCGGTAAACGGTGGTTTATACACCTAAAAATATTATTTTTAACCGCTTTTATTTTAAGATTATATAACTGAATGCAAAGAGTAGTAATAACAGGAATGGGTATTTATTCTGTTTTAGGTGAGAATCTGGAACAGGTAAAAGAGTCGTTATACACAGGAAAGTCGGGCATCGGAATCGATCCTCGTCGTACTGAAATGGGTTTCCGATCGTCTTTAACAGGTATATTACCACGCCCAAACCTTAAAGGAATGCTTTCGCGACGCGAACGTGTTGGTTTGCCAGAGCAAGGCGAATATGCTTTTATGTCAACAAAACAAGCGCTTGACAATGCAGGCATTACACAAGATTATTTAGATAATAACGAGGTAGGAATACTTTTTGGTAACGACAGTTCTGCTGTTCCTGTTATTGAAGCTATAGATAATATGCGCGAGAAGAAGGATTCTACTCTTTTAGGTAGCGGTTCTATTTTTCAGAGTATGAATTCTACTGTTACAATGAATCTTTCGGTAATCTTAAAATTACGAGGAATAAATTTAACAGTATGTGGTGCTTGTGCCAGCGGATCGCATGCTATTGGATTAGGTTATTTCTTAATTAAGCAAGGTTTACAAGATATGATTGTGTGCGGTGGTGCACAAGAAATTAATCCCGAATCGATGTGTAGTTTCGATGGATTAAGTGCTTTTTCTGTTAACCACAACGACCCTACAAAAGCTAGTCGCCCGTTCGATAAAGATCGCGATGGACTTATACCTAGTGGTGGAGCTGCAACAGTTATTATTGAGAGTCTTGAATCGGCAAAGCGTCGAGGAGCAAATATTATTGCCGAAGTTATTGGTTATGGCTTTTCGTCGAATGGCGATCATATTTCGGTGCCAAATGTCGATGGGCCTGTTAAATCGCTTGAAAAAGCTATTAAAGATGCTAACATATCACCTAAGGATATCGACTATATTAACGCTCATGCAACATCAACACCGGTAGGCGACATGAACGAAGCACAAGCTATTGCTCGTGTTTTTGAAGGATGTAATGTTCCTGTTACATCAACAAAATCGCAAACTGGTCACGAAATGTGGATGGGTGGTGCTAGTGAGGTTATTTACTCTATTTTAATGATGCAAAATAACTTTGTGGCTGCAAATATAAACCTAGACAATCCCGATGAATATTCGTCGAAACTTAATATTCCAAACAAGCGAATAGATCATAAAATTGATACGTTTTTATCTAACTCGTTTGGCTTTGGAGGAACAAATTCGACACTTATTGTAAAGAAATTTGTTGAATAAAATTATATTGAGCACTCTTAATTGTACTTAAAGAGTTTATCAAGAGGCTATGCCTAAGCTAAGGATGGATTAACAAACATTATAAAAGAAAGACTATGAACAGAGAAGAGGTAATTGATAAGATAAATGATTTTTTGATTGATGAGTTTGAATTAGAGGCCGATCAGCTTACTCCTGATGCGCTTTTAAAAGATGATTTAGAGATTGAAAGTCTTGATTTTGTTGATATCGTTGTTATTGTTGAAAAAGAATTTGGACTAAAAATTAATGGTGCCGAAATGAAAGAGGTTAAGACTCTTGATCAGTTTTACACATATATTCATACTAATTTAAATAAGTAAGATATGGCAAAATGGGTAGGGAAAACCCGTGGTGGAGTTGCCGGATATTCCATTTTTATTTTTGTCTTAAAGAATTTTAATATTAAGGCTGCATATTTCGTTCTTCGATTTGTTGCAGCTTATTTTTTATTCACTAAGCAACCAGGAATAAACTATTACTTCAGACAAAGATTAGGCTATTCGCCATTTAAAGCTTTTGTTAGCAAATACAAAAACTTCTATGTATTTGGGCAAGTTCTGCTTGATAAAGTTGCGTTAATGGCTGGCATTTCAAAGAAATTTACTTTTGAGTTCGAAGGCGAGAATCATTTGCATAATATGGCAAATAGCGGAACAGGAGGCGTTCTTATTGGCGCTCATGTTGGTAATTGGGAAATTGCTGGTCAGCTTTTGGAGCGTATAAATTGTCCTGTTCATATTGTAATGCTCGATGCCGAACATCAGAAAATAAAAAACATGCTTAACAATGTTATGAAAGAGAAATCGATGAATATTATCCCTATTAAGAACGATTTTTCGCACATTGTGGCTATTGCCGAAGCATTAAAAAACAAAGAGATTGTTGCTATTCATGGCGACAGATATTTACCTGGCACAAATGCTGTATCGGTGAATTTTCTTGGCGAAGAAGCTCTTTTCCCTGCAGGACCGCTATACTTAGCTGCTAAGTATAAAGTGCCTGTAACTTTTGTGTCGGCAATGAAAGAGTCGGCAACGCATTATCACTTTTTTGCTACTCAACCAAAGCAATATAAGTACCCAGCAAACTTAAAAACACGCAAACAAGAAATTGCATCAATGGTAACCGATTATGTGGAAGAACTAGAACGTGTAGTAAAAAAATACCCCCTGCAATGGTTTAACTATTATCAGTTTTGGGATAAAATGTAAGATATAAGTTAAAACGAGGAATGAAAAGTTATGTGATAAAGATAATAATTGCGAATCGTCACTACATATTTTACTAAACATAAATAACAGATCCTTTAAAATCAATCACTAGGTTCGAGCATGAAAAAAAACATTTTAATAATTTACTATTCACAATCGGGTCAAATGCGCGAGATTCAGGAAAATCTTGTTTCCAATATCGATGCAAATATTTATTGGGCCCAGATTAAGCCTGTTAATCCATTTCCTTTTCCATGGAACTCAAGAGCTTTTTTCGATGCAATGCCCGAGTCGGTTAAACTAATTCCGTCGGAAATAGAAACTCTTGATATTGACACTTCTGTTAATTACGATCTTGTAATTCTTGGTTTTCCTGTATGGTTTTTATCGCCGGCTATTCCTTTTACTTCGTTTTTAAAATCGCCGCAGGCAAAAAATATTTTAAACAATAAGCCAGTTGTAACAGTTATTGGTAGCCGTAATATGTGGATTGCAGCTCAGGAAGATGTGAAGAAAATGTTGGTTGATGTTAATGCCAATTTGGTTGGTAATATTGTTCTTCGCGATAGGGCACAAAATCTTATTAGTGTTGTAACTATTGTTCATTGGTTGTTTTCGGGATTAAAAACAAAATACAAAGGTATTTTTCCGAAGCCTGGTGTGTCCGATAAGGATATTAAAGAATGTGTTAGGTTTGGAGAGAATATTACCGATAGTTTATTAAAAGACGATTTTACAAATCTTCAATCGGATTTACTGAAAAATGGAGCTGTTGATTATCTTATCGATATTGCTTCAATGGAATTAAAGGCAAAGCGTATTTTTAATATATGGGCAAATATTATTCTTAATAAAGAGAAGAAGAATAAGCGAGACAAATGGGTTACTATTTTTAAGTATTACCTTTTTGCTGTCATAATTTTATTATCGCCAATTGTCTCAATTTTGGTATATTTGACCTATCCTCTGTTTTTCCCTTTTATAGTTAGGAAGAAGAGATATTACACATCGTGCAGATTAAAATAATTACATAATGTTGAAAAAAGTATATATCACTAGAGTATCAAAATATTTACCTAATAATCCTGTAGAGAATGACGATATAGAGGAGTATTTGGGTTTTGTAAATGGCACACCATCAAAATCGAAAAGACTTGTTCTTCGCAATAATAAAATTAAACAACGTTACTATGCTATCGACAAGCAGGGTAATGTAACTCATAATAATGCACAGCTTGCTGCAAATGCCATTAAAAATCTTTTTCATAATGGTTTTTCGGCCAACGATATTCAGTTACTTGGTTGTGGCACAAGTTCGCCCGATCAGCTTCAGCCATCGCATGCTTCAATGGTTCATGGCGAATTAGGTAGCAGATCGATGGAAATTATTGGCGCTGCAGGAACATGTAATTCTGGAATGTCGGCTCTTAAATATGGAATGATGTCTATTCAAACTGGTAATACAACTAATGCTGTTATTACCGGATCGGAGCGTTTTTCAACTCGTATGAATGCTAGTCATTTCGATAAAGAGGCAGAGTCGTTAGCTCTTATGGAGAAGGATCCGTTTATTGCTTTTGAGAAAGATTTTCTTAGATGGATGCTATCAGATGGTGCTGCTGCTGTACTTATGCAGGATAAGCCAAATGACGACTCTTTATCGCTTGAGATTGATTGGGTTGATATTAGATCGTATGCCAACGAGCTTGAAACATGTATGTACGCTGGCTCAACAAAAAATTGCGATGGAACTATTACTGGCTGGGCAGAGATTTCGCCCGAGGATCATCAGAACCAGAGTGTGTTTGCTCTTAAGCAAGATGTTAAGCTGCTAGGCGATAATATTGTTCCTTATGGAATGAAGTTCTTGGCTGATGTTATTAACCAGCGTAACTTCGATGCAAATAAGATTGATTATTTTCTTCCTCATCTGTCGTCGATGTTTTTTAAAGGACAGATAGAGCACCATTTAAAAATAAACAACATAGATATACCTGAGGATAAATGGTTCTTAAATCTTCCAAAGGTGGGTAATGTTGGTTCGGCTTCGGCATTTTTAATGATTGAGGAGTTGTTTAATAGTGGAAACCTTAAAAAGGGTCAAAAAATATTGATTATGGTTCCCGAAAGTGCACGATTTGCCTATACTTATATGTTATTAACAGTTGTTTAAATATTTGTGTAGCTACTGTGTGTTTATTCAATCGTAAGTCTATAAAAAGATAAATAATGATCAACTATAATATTATTGACCTAATACCACAGCGCCCTCCTATGGTTATGATTGACCAATTGGAATTGTGCACTATTGATATAACTATTACCAATTTTACAATTAAAGCAGACAATATATTTTGCAAAGATGGTTTGTTTAATGAACCAGGCTTAATAGAAAATATTGCACAAACAGCGGCGGCACGTGCAGGTTATATTGCTAAGCAGAAAAACGAAGAACCTGTTGTTGGGTTTATTGGCTCTGTTAAGCGATTAAAAATTAACACTCTTCCAAAAGTTGGTTCGCAAATAACAACTTCTGTTGAGAGTTTACACGATATTGGTAATGTGTCGATTGTTAAAGGAGTTATTAAGCAAAATAATGAAGTTATTGCCGAGTGCGAGATGAATATTTTTTTGGAAGAGTAGTTTACATTAAGTGCGGCTCGATATTTTTCTGAAAATTTTGGTCTTGCAGTTAATGCAAAGGGAATTTTACATCAAAAAAGCTTCTTACATTAAATGTAATGTCATTTTACGACGAAAAAAGTGATTTACATTAGGTGCAACTCGATATTTTTATAAAAATTTTAGTCTTGCAGTTAATGTAAAGGGAAATTTACATCAAAAAAGCTTCTTACATTAAATGTAACACCCTTTTACGACGAAAAAAGAGGTTTACATTAGATGTAACTCCATATTTTTCTAAAAATTTTGGTCTTGCAGTTAATGCAAAGTGAAATTTGGGTTAAAAAACCTTCGTGCATTAAGTGTAAGAAGCTTTTGCTATTTAAATATGGTGTTACATTAAATGCGAATCTATATTTTTACTGATATTTTGGTCTCTTATTTAAAACTATGAGGCGAAAAGCTTTGTAAAACTTATTAACATTTAAAACGAATAACTTTATTCTATCCAATATCTAAGTACTAATAACAAATAACTACTACTTATGAAAGCAAAAGAGGTACCACAGGACGACGCAAATATGCTCGATGGCAAATTAAAAGAGCCTTGCTATGCTGTTAACGAAAAAGGTGAATATACCACTGTACAAAGCGTTGGATGGGAGTCTAAAAATGTGGTGATGCAACAAGCTTGGGAAAATATTAACGAAAAGGTAGAAAAAGCTAAACAAGATGTATTGAGTGGCAAACGTAGCCCTTTGGCTTTTTATATCGAGAAAAACTTAATGACAACTAAGCTTGTATCGCAATACACTGGTATTTCGCGATTATGCGTCTATTTTCATTTAAAACCAAATCGTTTTGCAAAGCTTAAGCCATCTGTTTTGCAAAAATATGCCGACTTGTTTGAGGTTTCGATTGAAGAGTTGAAAAATATTAGTGCAGAGTAATTATAACTGCTAATAATTATATTATAAAAAAACGACGCATATAATTGCGTCGTTTTTTGTTATCCTGTTTTACTAGTTTGTTTGTTAATAACTAACTAACATCCTCCCTGAACCATTTTTTTCTTTTTCTTCTCAATAGGAGCACGCTCAACTGGTTTTTCAACCTCAATTACAGTGCCGCCTACTTTTGGTTTTGCTTTTTCGGCATAATCAAACTGAGGTGTTTCTTCGTCGATAAGCTGAGGATCAATTTTTCGACCTTCAATAATTACCTCTTCAATAAAGTAATATCCAGGTAAGAAAGCCTTAATATTAGAGTATCCCATTTGATACAATATCATCCAGCTTTGGTTTGCATTAATGGCTCCAGCACAATACAGAATGCATGTTTTTTCTGTTTGAGAGAAAATATTTTCATATTCCCTAGCAAGAATATTCTTTGCAGGAATGTTAATCGATCCTTCAATATTTCCTTTTATAAATTCTGTAGGAGTGCGAAGATCAATAAGGATATAATTGTCCTTGTTTTTTATTATCTCGTTTATATCATTTTTAGAAATAAAGTTTGTGCTATCTAATGTTGCCGCAAGAGTTTCTGCTTTTGTTTTCTTAAAAGTGTAATCGTTCTCTCTGTTAAAAGCAATGGCCGCTATTAGCACAATAGCAAAAATGATACTTCCTATTGTAAGTTTTGTATGTGATGTCATAATCAATATTTTTAAATTATTAGCAACCTCCCTGCACAGCTTTCTTTTTGCGCTTAACAACAGGATCGGCCTTGCGAACAGGTACAACTGTTTGTGATGTTCCTCCAAGGAAATATTGCGCTGTAGCTTTGCGGAAATTGTATCTTTCCCATGCCAAATTATCGTCGGTATCTTCAGGTATTTCGGGGCTAATAACTGTTCGCATCCAGTTGTTAAGTCCTCCTACAAGAATATAATTCTTAATATATCCACCACGACGACAGATAATCCATGCCTGATCGGCTCTTATCGATCCGTTTGAGTAGAATACATTTTTGCGAGTAGCTTGGTTAACATACGCCTCCCATTGCTCGTCTAAAATTTCTGCCAAAGGGATATTAATAGCCCCAGGAAGATGAAATTTAGCGTATTCTTCGGATGTTCTAACATCGATAAGTTGAAGCGAAGGGTCTTTAGTAATAATTAAATTAGCTACTTCGTCGCTATCCATCATTCTTGTCGATTCAACAAGATTCATCATTAGTTTATCGGCAGTAAAATCAATCTTACTATTATCCTTTTCGGGAAGAAAAAGAATAATTGTCCCCAGAATAATAAGTGTTGATGCTGCTATTATATATTTCTTGTTCATAAGCTTAATAATTTGGTTTTTTTACCTTTTTCTCTATCTGTGCAGTAACAATAAAAGCCACAAGTGCCATTATAATCATGCCAAAAGCAAATAGGTTGCCCGAAATACCAATCTGGTCGTAAACTTTAATGTTTCGTGTTCCCTCTTGAAAAGCAGCAGGATCAGAAAGACCAAGGTATAAATCGTGGAAAAGATCGTAAGCTTCGGCAAAGAAGAATATTCCAATAAAAATACCTAGTAAGAAAAACCAAGCGTCAATTTTGCCAATGGCAGCTGCGCAAACACCTGTCCCTGGACAAAATCCTCCAAGTATAAATCCAACACCCATAATTGCTCCGCCAACTATTGTGCTATACAAATAGGTAGGATTAATATACACCAACGACATGTCTATTAAACCTAAATAATTTAAGAAGATAAGCCCAACCATAGCTGTAATTGCTGCAGTAAAAAATACACGCAAAACAACAAAGTCGTAACCATAAAATACGCCAGCCAATTTTTTCGACGACGAAAAACCTGCTTGTTCTAAAACAAAGCCAAATCCTATTCCAATTAGCAAAGCGATAACAAAGTTCCACTCGCTGCTAATAATATCTTGTGCTACTAAAGGTCCCATAATCTAACTATTATTAAATCCATAATTTACGGAAGATATATGCAACCATATATCCTGTTCCAAAAATACACATCATTGAAATGAAGCCTCCTAGCGATAGCACTGCCATACCGCTAAGAGCCGATCCTGATGTACATCCGCGTCCTAACTGCGAGCCAAGACCAAAAAGAATACCACCAATAACTGCGGCAATTAGTCTTGTTTTCGATTTAATTTTTGGAGAGTGTTCAATTTTCCATTTAAAGCGACCCATAATTGCACCCGAAAGAGCACCGCCGACAAATACACCAAGAATCTCGAATACTAACCACGCCTTAATTGGTGCTGTTCCTGTTCCAATGTATTTTGAATAAAACGATGAGTTTTCGGCATGTGTTGGAGCAACAACGTCTACTGTCTGAACAATAACACTTTTAACAGCTCCACTAGCTCCCAATCCGCGGCCAGTAAGGTAGAATGCTGCAAGAAGCACCAGTCCTAAGAAGAACCCTGCCAAATATGGGTTCAAATATTTTTTACTTCTATCTTCTTTCATAATTTTTGTTTGATTTTGTTATAGATAAGGCAAACCTTGTCTATACATTGTTAACAATTTAATATAAGAATCGTGTTATCTGACCTGCATCAACCATGATAAAACGGAAGATAAGACCACCAATTAGAATTAACATAGCTGGCAATGCCACAGGGATTTTATAACCACGCAGTTTCATTATTTCGAAAATTGCAGGAATCACCAATCCTATGCCAACAACAAATGTCCAGAAAGCAGCTGTAAATTCGCCACCAAGGAATAGTTGAGCAGCCTCAATTTTCACCTGACTTCCTGCAAGGAAACCCATAAACATGTGTGTTATAAGAAATAACTCTAGTCCAATTAAAAGTAAATCAATCTGACCAAAAAGCTTACGCTCATCTTTGTCTTTTGTTAACCACATAATTAAGGCGGCTGCTGTTGATAGTCCTGATACAAGGAACAGCGGTCCAAGAATTGAGCTATTCCACAACGGACGTGCATTAAATGCCGAAAGCAAAATACCTGTGTATATACCAAGAATAAAACTAAGAATTACATTTGCCCAAGCCATTGCTTTGCGATTCTTAATAACATAAGCCTCGAAAGTGGCAACCCACTTAAATTTGAAAACAATATTCATTGTAAAATTTAAAGCTTTGTCTATCCACTTCTTTTTACCCGAAAATGCAGACACAAACTCGCGTAAATAGCTAAAGCACCAAAGAAATGACAGTGGAGTTATGGCCATAAGTGTCCACGCTCCCCACGACATAGGCGAGTCGAAACGTATTGTTGTGTATAAACGCCAGAAGTACAACTGGTGTTTAAGATCTAAGAACAGAGCTATTAAACCTAAAACTAAAGCTATAGGCACAATAAAAGAAGCCCATTTTACTGTTACCTCGTGTTTATTTTCTCGTCCTCGGAGGTAGTTAAAAGCTGAAAAGAACATCAATCCTGCAGCTAAACCACCAAGGAAAAGGTATACTGGAATTTGCCAGTGCCATATATGTAACACTGGATCTATATTTGGGATATTACGTCCGCTAACAAAAATTTCTTCACTCATTATTCAAAATTTTAGATTGTTAGATAAGGTAAAAAATTTGAGGTTTTGTACCAGCCTCGGCAGCAAGAACCTTGTATTTCCGCTTCTTTAGTGTATTAACTATTGTACTGTTTGGATCGTCTAGATCGCCAAAGTACATGCAGTTTGTAGGACATACTGCTACACAAGCAGGGTTAAGTCCGGTTTTTACTCTATGATCGCAGAAGGTACATTTGTCTACGTATCCTTTTGGATGGAAGTAGCGGGCATCGTAAGGGCAAGCCTGGATACAAGCTCCGCAACCAATACACTTACCTTTCACAACTTTCACTATTCCGCCTTCAATAATTGTTGAAGCACCAGTAGGGCAAGTACGAACGCACGGAGTGTTTTCGCAGTGGTTACAACGCTCCGATCGGTATTCCAATTCTAGATCGGGGTAAGTGCCATCAACACGTTCCACTACCCAGTCGCGGCAAAAGCCAATTGGTACATTATTTTCTGTTTGACAAGCTACTACACAGTCGCTACATCCGACACACTTTTTTGTGTCAATTGCCATTGCATATCTCATTAGTTAGCCTCCTCTATTAAAGGTTTTTCTGTTAAGAAAGTAACAAAATTGCTGCGCATTCCTGTACCTCCCATTACTGGATCAATTTTTACATTTGTAATAAGTTCAGAGTCACTTGCTCCTTTACCGTGAGCACGACTTAATTTTTTATTGTCGTGACCAAAGCCGTGAACCATATAAATAGAGTCGTGACGTATACGTTCGGTAATTCTTACTTTTATAGGGAAAGTAGAAACCACGCCATCTTGATTTTTCAGCCAAATCTTCTGATCACTTTTTAAACTCCACTCTTTTGCAACTTTAGGATTTATCCAAACAGAGTTTTCGTCCATTAAATCGGTAAGGTTTGGATTGTTTGATGTTCGACCAAAAGTGTGCATTGGCGCTCTACCATAAATTAAGCGATAAAAACCGTATTCAGGCTCTTCGTGAGCAGTGTAATTCGGTAGTGGGTCGAAACCTGCAGCCTCTAAATCGGTTGAATACAACTCAATTTTACCAGTGTTGGTG
Organism: Bacteroidales bacterium; assembly: GCA_016926405.1. GTDB lineage: Bacteria > Bacteroidota > Bacteroidia > Bacteroidales > UBA6680 > UBA6680. Next base: position 2,034 of record JAFGOQ010000213.1, on the reverse strand, counting down.
TTAAACCACATATCTTGTCCTTTGGGTATGTATAATTCTTGTTCTGTGCGAGGGAATTTCTTTACTCCAAGAACTTTCATCTCTTCAAGCGACGATCCTACTTGCTTAAACTGCCAATCGAGAACCTCTTCGTAGTTTGTCCAACGATAATAATTGTCTAAACCTAAAGAGAGGCCCAACTCTCGACACATCCACCACGCAGGTTTAGTGTCCCATTTTGGTTGTTTTGCAGGCATACGCAGTGCGATAACAGGTTCGCGATGTTGACTGTTGCGTGGAGCGTCATATCTCTCTAAATACGAACATTCTGGGAAAATAACATCGGCATATTTTGTAATCTCAACAGGCATAGTATCTACTACAACAAGCATATCAAGAGCCTTAATAGCCTCAATCGTTGTTTTTCTGTCGGGAAGTGTTTTTATAAGATTTGTCCCTACAATTATCCAACCATGAATTCGTGTCTCAGGTTTTGCCGTTGGTAACGATGCCTCGACAAGTTGATTAGATATTGCAGAAGGAGAAAGAGTATATTTATCAGGATCAATATCTTTATAACTCCATTTCACATGAGGCATTTCAGCCGATGGATATTCAGGAATCGATAAAGACTCTGGGAAATAGAATCCTCCACGACGCCCCCAGCTACCTAGAATAGCATTAAGAATAGCAATACATCGAACACGTTGAGTGTCGTCGCCATACCATGTTACGTGTCGTCCAGGGTGAATAATTACCGAAGGGGCGTGCATAGCCATCTCGCGAGCCGACTTACGGATTAAGTTAGGATCGATATTAGTAATTCCGTATGCCCATTCAGGAGTTTTATCAGCTAAATGAGCTTTAAGTTGATCGAATCCGTATGTGTATTTATCAACGTACTCTTTATCGTAAAGCTCTTCAGTTATAATTACATTCATCCAAGCTAACAAAAGAGAAATATCTGTTGCAGGTTTTATAGGTAACCAAAATTTTGATTTTGATGCAGCAGTAGAAAAACGTGGATCGACTGTAATTACCGTTGCTCCTCGATCGATAGCTTCGCTCATATCCTGAACATGGCCATTGTGCATATTTTCGCCAAGGTGATTACCAATGAGTACCAAACAATTTGTATTCTTAACATCGGTTGGCTCAGGGGAGCTTAACCCAGCACCAAAAGTATTAATAAAAGCTACCTCACGAGGTCCTAAACACTGGGCAAATGAGGGTTTGGCAATGTTTTTTGTTCCGTATGCTTTAACAAGATGTTTAAAATGATCGCCACCTGAACCGTGCTGGAAAAGCGCTAAGCTCTCCGAACCATGTTTCTCTTTAAGGGTTTTCATTTTATCCGAAACATAAGCAAAAGCTTCGTCCCACGATACCTCTTTAAATTCTCCTTCGCCACGTTGGCCTGTTCTAATCATTGGTCTTTTTAATCGGTCTTCGTCTGAATATTGACCAACACCGCCAGTACCTCTGGGGCATAAACGACCGTTACAGTTTGGATCGTCGTCGTTACCAATAATTTTTTGGATTTCACCTTTGTCATTCAAGTAGGTCCATCCAGCGCATTTCCAGAAGCACACCTCGCAATAAGTTGGAAATCGTTTTTCGCTACAGTCGTCACTTTTACCAGTGGCTCTTAAGGCATCGGTAACCAAACTAAATCCGGGCTTTGCAAAAGCTAATGCTCCTGCTCCTAAGGCCGAGATTCTTAGGAAATTTCGTCTGCTTGTCTTTTTCATATGTTTATAATTTTTTTTCATTTGTCGTATGGAATTTGCATATAATAGTCATTGACTTCGTCGTTCTATCGATTCTCGTGTGTGTGAAATCCTTTCTTATGCTTTGTTTCATATAATATATTTTCGTCTTTATAATGTAAGCATATTCTCTAATCGCCTTAATTAATGCGCAATACACAGTTGTTATCTGATTAACAAATGTAATAAAAAAAACATATCTAGTTATCTAAATATATTTATGCAATGAAAAAATTATGTAGCTTTGCTTTGAAATCCCCGATACTTATAGAGAACTAAAAGGTGT
>JAFGOQ010000212.1 GCA_016926405.1 Bacteroidales bacterium | reverse complement strand
GAATCAGTTAAAGGAACAGAAAAAGCAAAACAGCTTTGCTATGTTAAATAACTGTCCTACCTCTCCTCGAAAAATGCGCTTGGTAGCTGATATGATTCGTGGCGTTGAAGTAAATCGTGCTCTTGATTTACTGCGCTTTAGCTCTAAGGAGGCTTCACGAAAAGTTGAAAAGCTTCTTATGTCCGCTATTGCCAACTGGCAAGCAAAAAACGAGGGTGTTAGATTAGAAGACAGTAACCTATGTGTTAAAGAAATCTTTGTTGATTCAGCTCGCATGGTTAAGAGACTTCAAACAGCTCCTCAGGGTAGAGCTCATAGAATTAGAAAGAGATCTAATCACGTGACTATCCTTGTTGATAGCCTAGTTAATAACGAATCAAAATAATATTACATGGGACAAAAAGTTAATCCTATAGGATTCAGATTAGGTGTCATCCGCGGATGGGACTCTAACTGGTACGGTGGTAATAACTATGCCGATAAATTATTCGAGGATACTCAAATTCGTAAGTATTTGAACGCTCGTTTAGCAAAAGCTAGTGTTTCTAGAATTATTATTGAGCGCACGTTAAAGCTAATCACAGTTACTGTTCATACTGCTCGTCCGGGTATTATTATTGGTAAAGGTGGTCAAGAGGTTGATAAACTTAAAGAGGAGTTAAAGAAAATTACTAAGAAAGATGTTCAAATTAACATTTTCGAAGTAAAAAGACCTGAGCTTGACGCTACAATAGTTGCTAACAATATCGCACGTCAATTAGAAGGACGTGTATCATTCCGTCGCGCTGTGAAAATGGCTATCGCTGCTACCATGAGAATGGGATCAGAAGGAATTAAGGTACAGGTATCTGGTCGTGTCGGAGGAGCTGAGATGGCTCGTTCTGAGATGTACAAAGAGGGACGTACTCCACTTCACACTTTAAGAGCTGATATTGATTACGCTCTTGCTGAAGCACATACAACTTATGGTGTTATCGGTGTGAAAGTATGGATTTGCAAAGGGGAAGTATATGGTAAGCGTGATTTATCGCCTGTTGTTGCTGAGAAAAACCCTAAGCAAAAAGGAGGTTTTAAGAAAAGAAGAAAGTAGGACTTAAAAAATTAAGTAAAGATGTTACAGCCTAAAAAAACGAAGTTTCGCAGAATGCAGAAAGGCAAAATGAAAGGTGATGCTCAACGTGGTAATCAACTTGCATTCGGATCATTCGGTATTAAAGCTCTAGAATCATCTTGGATTACCGGAAGACAAATTGAAGCTGCACGTCAGGCGGTTACTCGTTATATGAAGCGTGAAGGACAGATCTGGATTAGAATTTTCCCTGACAAGCCTATTACAAAGAAACCTGCTGAGGTTCGTATGGGTAAGGGTAAAGGTTCTCCAGAAGGTTTTGTAGCTACCGTTACTCCTGGAAGGATTCTAATTGAAGCAGAAGGAGTGCCTTACGAAACGGCAAAAGAAGCGTTGCGTTTAGCAGCTCAAAAATTGCCAATCATTACGAAGTTTATCGTAAGACGCGATTATGTTGAATAAGCAATCTAAGAGAAAATGAAAAATTCAGAGATTAAAGAATTGAGCACTAAGGAGTTAATCGAGAGATTAGATAACGAAAGAAATTTGCTTACTCGAATGAAGCTTAATCACGCAGTTTCGCCGTTAGACAATCCTATGAAGATTAAGGAAACTCGTCGTTCTGTTGCTCAGATGGAGACGGAGTTAAGTCAACGTCAGTTAAACGAGAAATAAAGATTGTTCTGAAATGGAAACAAGAAATTTAAGAAAAGAGCGTATTGGTGTTGTTTCGAGCAATAAGATGGATAAGTCTATCGTTGTTGTTGTTGAACGTAAGAAAAAACACCCTATTTATGGTAAATTCATTAAGCAATCAAAGAAATTCGTTGCTCACGACGAAGAGAATACTTGCAATATTGGAGATACTGTGAAAATTATGGAGACGCGTCCATTAAGCAAAAATAAGCGTTGGAGATTAGTGGAAATTATTGAAAGGGTAAAATAATATGATACAGCAAGAATCCAGATTAGCAGTAGCTGATAACAGCGGTGCTAAAGAAGTACTTTGTATTCGCGTTCTTGGCGGTACTGGAATGCGCTATGCAACTATCGGTGATAAAATTGTAGTTTCAATAAAAAGTGCATTACCATCGGGTGAAGTAAAAAAAGGTACTGTATCTAAGGCTGTTGTTGTTAGAACTAGAAAAGAGATCCGTCGTCCAGATGGTTCTTATATCCGTTTTGATGATAACGCTTGTGTACTTTTAAACGCTGCTGGCGAAATGAGAGGAACTCGTATTTTCGGTCCTGTTGCTCGTGAGTTGCGTGATAGTCATATGAAAATTGTATCTTTAGCGCCTGAGGTGTTATAATTTAAAAGAGAAAATGATGAGTAAGAAATTGCACATTAAGAAAGGCGACATTGTTTTCGTAAATTCGGGAGAAGATAAGGGTCGACAAGGTAAAGTGCTAGAAGTATTAGTTGATAAAAACCGCGCAATCGTGGAAGGTGTCAACCTTGTTTCTAAGCATACTAAGCCTAATGCAGCGCACCCTCAAGGAGGCATCATTAAGAAAGAAGCCGCTATCCATATTTCTAATTTAAATGTGGTTGATCCTAAAACAGGTAAACCAACAAGAATTGGAAGACGATTGAACGAGGACAAGAAACTAGTACGTTACGCAAAAAAATCAGGAGAGGAGATTAAGTAATGAGCTATATACCAACTCTTAAGACAAAGTATAAGGAGGAAATAATTCCTGCCTTAACTAAAGAATTTGGTTACAAAACTGTAATGCAAGTTCCTACGCTAAAGAAAATTGTTTTAAACCAAGGTTTAGGACAAGCTGTAGCGGATAAGAAAATTATTGAAGTAGCTCAGAACGAAATGACAATGATTGCTGGTCAAAAAGCAATTCAGTCTTTTTCGAAGAAAGATATTTCGAATTTTAAACTTCGTAAAGGAATGCCAATTGGAGTTAGAGTTACACTACGTAGAGAGCGTATGTACGAATTCCTTGAGCGTTTAATCGTTGTTGCTCTTCCTCGTATTCGTGATTTTAAAGGTATTAATGAAAAGTTTGACGGTAAAGGTAACTTTAACCTAGGTATTACCGAGCAGATTATTTTTCCTGAAATCGATATCGATAAGATTAATAAAATCTTAGGAATGGAGATAACTTTCGTTACTTCTGCAAATACAGACGAAGAAGGTTACGCTCTTTTACGCGAGTTTGGTCTACCTTTTAAAAATATTAAAAAGAATAATTAATATGGCTAAGGAATCAATGAAAGCACGTGAAGTAAAGCGTGCAAAATTAGTTGCTAAATACGCCGCTAAAAGAGCTCAACTTAAAGAAGAAGGTGATTTTCAAGCATTAGCTAGATTGCCTAAAAATTCTAATCCTAATCGTTTACACAATCGTTGTAAACTTACTGGTCGTCCGAGAGGATATATGCGCCAGTTTGGTTTGAGTAGAATTACTTTCAGAGAGATGGCATCTAATGGTTTAATACCAGGTGTAAAGAAAGCAAGTTGGTAAAATAATTAAATAATTAAAAAATGGTTACTGATCCAATAGCAGACTATTTAACTAGAGTAAGAAATGCCATTATGGCTGGCCATCGTGTTGTTGAAATTCCTTCTTCGAACATTAAAAAGGCAATTACTCAGATTTTGTTTGATCAAGGTTTCATCTTAAACTTTAAGTTTATCGATGAAAAACCTCAGGGTAAGATTATGATTGCTTTGAAATATCATCCAAAAATGAAAACTTCGGCCATTAAAGGTTTGGTTCGCGTAAGTAAGCCTGGTCTACGCCGTTACGCTTCAGCTGGTGAGATTCCTCGTGTTTTAAACGGTTTAGGAATTGCTGTTATGTCTACTTCTGCTGGTGTTATGACTGGTAAGGAAGCTAAGAGACAAAACATCGGAGGTGAAGTATTGTGTTATGTTTATTAAAAATTAAGTATCAATGTCAAGGATAGGAAAATTACCTGTAAACTTACCTAAAGGTGTTACAGTAAACATCGATAAGGAAAACGTGGTAAGCGTTAAAGGGCCTCTTGGAGAGCTATCTCAAAAGGTTGATCCGGATATTAAAGTTATCGTTGAGGATAACGTGCTAGAGTTACAACGTCCTACAGAATCTAAAAGACATAAATCACTGCATGGTTTGTACCGTGCTTTGATTAATAATATGGTCGAAGGAGTTTCTAATGGCTTCAAAAAAGAACTTGAAGTAGTAGGTGTTGGATACAAAGCTGAAGCCAAAGGTCAAATTTTGGAAATGGCTCTGGGTTTTTCACACGAAATCCATTTCCAGTTGCCCACAGAAGTTAAAGTAGAAGCTGTGACTGAAAAGCGTGGTAATCCAAAGATCGTTTTATCAAGTTGTGATAAGCAACTTGTAGGTCAGGTTGCTGCAAAAATTCGCTCATTCCGTAAACCTGAGCCATATAAAGGAAAAGGTATTCGTTTTGTTGGTGAGCAAATACGTCGTAAAGCTGGTAAATCTGCGTCTAAATAATTAAAACATTAAAGAAATGGCTTTAGCGAAAAATCAAAGAAGATTAAAAATAAAAAGACGTATTAGAAAAAATGTCTTTGGTACTTCTGAAACACCTCGTATGAGCGTGTTTAGAAGCAACAAGGGAATATACGTTCAATTTATTGACGATGTGAATAACAGAACTATTGCTTCTGCATCATCTTGTGAAAAAGAAATTTCAGAGAACAAAGGTATTACGAAAATTGAGCAAGCACGTTTAGTTGGAGAGAAAGCTGCAAAAGTTGCTGCTGACGCTGGTATTTCAAACGTTGTTTTCGATCGTAATGGTTATTTGTATCATGGTCGAGTTAAAGAGTTGGCAGATGCTGCCAGAAACGGTGGACTTAAATTCTAAAAACTATGTCGACAAATATAAGAAAAGTAAAGACAAGTGACCTGGAACTTAAAGACAGGTTAGTTAGTATACAGCGTGTTACTAAAGTAACAAAGGGTGGACGTACTTTCAGTTTCTCTGCTATTGTTGTTGTTGGTAACGAGAACGGTGTTGTAGGATATGGTCTTGGTAAAGCTAGCGAGGTAACTACTGCAATTGCAAAGGGTATCGAAGATGCTAAGAAGAACCTAGTAAGTATTCCTGTATATAAAGGTACTATTCCTCACGAACAATATGCTCGTTTTGGTGGTGCTAGCGTGTTTATGAAACCTGCTTCACACGGTACTGGGGTTAAAGCTGGTGGTGCGATGCGTTTCGTATTAGAGAGTGCTGGTATTACTGATGTTCTTGCAAAATCAAAAGGTTCGTCTAACCCTCATAATCTTGTAAAAGCTACTTTTAAAGCTTTGCTTGAGTTGAGAGATGCTCGCACTATTGCTGAGTTAAGAGGCGTTACTCTTGAAAAAGTTTTTAATAAATAATTTGAAGGTTATGGCTAAGATCAAAATTACTCAGATTAGAAGCAAAATTCGTCGTCCTGAAGATCAAAAGCTTACCTTGGAAGCTTTAGGATTGAGACGTCTTAACCAAACTGTAGAACACGAGGATTCTCGTGTTATACTTGGAATGGTGGAGAAAGTGAAACACTTAGTTAGAGTAGAAAAACAATAAAAGTTTTAAGATATGGAATTGAATAACTTAAAACCAGCTGCAGGATCTGTTAAAGGAGAAAAGCGCATTGGCCGTGGACAAGGATCAGGAAAAGGTGGTACTTCTACACGTGGTCATAAAGGTGCTAAGTCTCGTTCAGGATACTCTGCTAAGCGTGGTTTCGAAGGTGGTCAGATGCCTTTACAGCGTAGAGTGCCTAAATTCGGTTTTAAAAATGTAAACCGTGTTGAATACAAGGCTATCAACCTAGACTCGATTCAAGCAATAGCTGATAAAAATGGAGTTTCTTTAATTGATGTACAAACTTTAGTAGATGCTGGTTTAGCTTCAAAAAATATGTTAATTAAAGTTTTAGGAAACGGTACAATAACATCAAAGCTTGAAGTTGTTGCTCACTCATTTTCTAAGTCTGCTATTGAAGCTATTGAAGCAAAAGAAGGAACCGCTAAAAAACTATAATCGATGAAGAAGCTAATTGAAACCATTAAGAATATCTATAAGATTGAAGATTTACGTAATCGTATAATCTATACCCTAGGAATTTTATTAATTTATCGTTTAGGTTCATTTGTAGTGATTCCAGGAGTTGATCCCAGTCAACTTGCAGCTCTAAAAGACCAATCTTCGGATGGTTTGCTTGGGCTTCTTAATATGTTTTCTGGGGGAGCTTTCGCTAATGCCTCTGTATTTGCATTGGGTATCATGCCATATATTTCTGCATCTATTGTGGTGCAGTTAATGGGTATTGCTATTCCTTACTTCCAAAGACTTCAAAAAGAAGGTGAGAGTGGAAGAAAGAAAATCAATCAAATTACAAGGTGGTTAACAGTAGGAATTCTTATAGTTCAGGCTCCTTCGTATTTGGCTAATTTGCATATGCAATTGCCAGAGTCAGCTTTTGTATTGTCGGGAATATTCTTTAATATTCAATCTGTAATTATTCTTACCGCTGGTACTATGTTTGTAATGTGGTTAGGTGAGAAAATTACTGATAAGGGTATCGGAAACGGTATTTCTTTAATAATTATGATTGGTATTATTGCGCGTCTTCCATTTGCATTAATGGCTGAATGGAGTTCTAGACTTTCAGAACTTACTGGTGGATTAGTAATGTTCTTATTAGAAATTGTAATCTTATTCCTTGTTTTTGTAGCTTCTATAGCTCTTGTTCAAGGAACAAGGAAAGTTCCAGTGCAGTATGCAAAGCGTATTGTTGGTAACAAGCAATATGGTGGTGTTAGACAGTATATTCCTTTAAAGGTTAATGCTGCTGGTGTAATGCCTATTATTTTCGCTCAGGCTATAATTATGTTCCCGATGATGTTGGGTCGTTTTGAGGCAACTTCTAGTATTGGAATTTTGTTCTCTGATTATACTGGGTTTGTTTATAATCTAACTATCGGTTTGTTGATTGTTATCTTTACGTATTTTTATACTGCGATTACTATTAACCCTACTCAAATGGCAGATGATATGAAGCGCAATGGTGGATTTATTCCAGGTATTAAACCAGGAAAGAAGACTGTTGAGTATCTTGATTCAATTATGTCTAGAATTACTTTACCAGGTTCAATTTTCTTAGCATTGATTGCAATTTTGCCAGCTTTTGCTATGATTTTTGGTGTTAATAATCAATTTGCTCATTTCTTTGGAGGTACATCTCTTTTGATTTTAGTAGGTGTTGTTTTAGATACTCTACAGCAAATTGAAAGTCACCTTTTAATGCGTCATTATGATGGATTAATGAAATCTGGTCGTATAAAGGGTAAGTCAGGAATGTAATATTGTCATTTTAGATTTAAAAATGTATATACGATCTGAAGAGGATATAATTTTTCTTAGAGAGAATGCTCTGCTAGTGTCTAAGACTCTAGCAGAGATCTCTAAAATGATTAAACCAGGTGTAACTACTAAAAAAATAGATCTTATTGCCGAGGAGTTTATTCGAGATCATGGTGCTGAGCCTGGTTTTAAAGGGTATGGAGGGTTTCCTTCAACATTATGTACTTCGGTTAATAGTCAGGTGGTTCATGGGATACCTTCAGATTACTATTTAAGAGATGGTGATATTATTTCAGTAGATTGCGGAACTAAGTATAAAGGATTTTATGGAGATAGTGCTTATACTTTTGGTGTTGGAGAAATATCTCCATTAAAGAATAAGCTTCTAAATGTAACAAAAGAATCTTTGTTCATTGGAATAGAAAAAGCGTTTGCAGGAAATCGTACAGGCGATATTGGTTCTGCTATTCAAAAGTTTGTCGAAGGGAATGGATTTTCCGTAGTTCGTGAGCTCGTTGGTCATGGTTTAGGAAAGTCACTTCATGAAAAGCCCGAAGTACCAAATTATGGTCGAATTGGGAGAGGAAATAAACTTAAAGATGGAGTAGTTATCTGCATTGAGCCAATGATAAATGCAGGATCAAGATCTATAGTGATTGAGAAAGACGGTTGGACTGTATCTACAGTTGATAAAGAATCTTCTGCTCATTTTGAACTTACTGTACTAATTAGACCCGAAAAATGTGAAATTTTATCTACTTTTGATTTTATAGAACAAACATTAAACATAAATTAATAAAAGGATGGCAAAACAAGCGTCTATTGAGCAAGATGGGTTAATAATAGAGGCATTATCTAATGCGATGTTTCGCGTTGAGCTTGAGAATGGGCATATTATTACTGCACATATTTCTGGTAAAATGCGTATGCATTATATTAAAATTTTACCTGGAGATCGTGTCAAAGTTGAGATGTCTCCTTATGATTTAAGTAAGGGTAGAATTAGTTTTAGATATAAATAAAAAAACAAATCATGAAAGTTAGAGCATCTGTTAAAAAGCGTACTGCTGATTGCAAGATCGTTAAACGTAAAGGAAGAATTTACGTGATTAATAAAAAAAATCCAAAGTTTAAACAACGACAAGGATAATTTAGTTAACTTTGTAGTTTAATTATTAAAAGTTTATGGCTAGAATAGTTGGTGTCGATTTACCTAAGAATAAAAGAGGTGAAGTAGCATTGACATATATATTTGGTATCGGTAGAAATACTGCTGTTAGTATATTGTCAAAGGCAGGCGTAGATAAGAATGTTAAGGTTAAAGACTGGACTGATGAAGATATTAATAACATCAGAAAAGAGATTAGCGAAAACATTAAGACCGAAGGGGAGCTTCGTTCTCAAATACAGATGAATATCAAACGATTGATGGATATCGGATGCTATAGAGGTATCAGACATCGTATTGGTTTACCTGTTAGAGGGCAGAAGACAAAAAATAATGCCCGTACAAGAAAGGGTAAGAAGAAAACTGTTGCTAACAAAAAGAAAGCTTCTAAATAATAGATAGGTTATGGCAAAAAAGTCTGGAAACACTAGAAAAAAGGTTGTAAAAATTGAACCTACTGGTCAAGCACATATTCATTCGTCATTTAATAACATCATTATTTCGTTGACAAATAATGCTGGCCAGGTAATTTCTTGGTCTTCAGCAGGTAAGATGGGATTTAGAGGTAGTAAGAAAAACACTCCTTATGCTGCCCAAATGGCTGCTCAAGATTGTGCTAAAGTTGCATTTGATTTAGGATTGCGAAAAGTAAAAGTATTCGTGAAAGGCCCTGGTGCAGGTCGCGAATCAGCCATCCGTACAATTCATACCAATGGTATTGAAGTTACTGAGATCATGGATGTTACACCATTGCCACATAATGGATGTCGTCCTGCAAAGCGCAGAAGAGTTTAATTTGTATTAAAGTAGTAGAAAAAATTTAGAAAGATGGCAAGATATATTGGACCAAAGTCGAAGAAAGCCAGAAGATTCGGTGAAGCTATCTACGGCCCAGACAAAGCTTTTGAGAAAAAAAGCTATGCTCCTGGAATGCACGGCGCAAGTAAAAAGCGTAGAAAAGTATCTGAATATGGTGTTCAGCTTGGTGAAAAGCAAAAAGCAAAATATACTTACGGTGTTTTAGAAAGACAATTCCGTACATTATTTCAAAAAGCTTCTCGTAGTAAGGGTATTACCGGTGAGGTTTTACTTCAATTACTAGAATGCAGATTAGATAATGTTGTATACCGTCTAGGTATTGCTCCTACAAGAAGCGGTGCTCGTCAGTTAGTATCTCACAAGCATATAACTGTTAATGGACAGAATGTTAATATTCCTTCATATCAGGTTAAAGCAGGTGATGTAATCGGTGTTAGAGAAAAATCTAAGTCTCTTGAGATTATTAGTGACTCTCTATCAACTACTCGTTACAACCAATCTGCTTGGTTAGAGTGGGATAAAAACACAATGACAGGTAAATTCCTTAATGTACCAGAGAGAACTGAAATTCCTGAAAACATTAAAGAGCAATTAATCGTAGAACTATATTCTAAGTAAAAAATTAATAATAGATTTTATGGCAATATTAGCATTTCAAAAACCTGACAAGGTTATCATGGTAGAAGCCGATGAGCAATACGGAAAATTCGAGTTTCGTCCGTTAGAGCCGGGATACGGTATAACAATCGGAAATGCTCTGCGCAGAATATTATTATCTTCGTTGGAAGGATATGCGATTACTAATGTTAAATTCGAAGGAGTTGAACACGAATTTTCTTCAATATCTGGTGTTATCGAAGATGTAACTGCTATTATTCTTAATCTTAAGCAAATTCGTTTTAAGAAAATTGTGGAAGGTACTGAATCAGAAAAAGTAACAGTTACAATTGCGGGCCAAAACGAATTTAAAGCTGGTGATCTTAATAGATTTCTAAGTGGTTTTGAAGTGCTAAATCCAGATCATGTTATTTGTAGAATGGAATCTGATGTTAAAATTCAGGTTGAATTTACAATTAACAAAGGAAGGGGATATATTCCTGCTGAAGAAAATAAATCTGTTGATGCTGAATTTGGAGTAATTCCAATTGATTCGATCTACACACCTATTGTTAACGTTAAATATGATATCGAAAACTATCGTGTTGAGCAAAAAACTGACTATGAAAAGTTGATTTTTGAGATACGTACTGATGGTTCGATTCATCCAAAAGATGCTTTAAAAGAAGCTGCTAAAGTTCTGATCTATCATTACATGTTGTTTTCGGATGAGAAAATTTCACTTGATTCGGATGAGAAAATGGCTAATGAAGAGTTTGATGAAGAGATACTTCATATGCGTCAATTACTTAAATCTAAGCTAGTTGATCTGGATCTTTCTGTTCGTGCTCTTAACTGTCTTAAGGCAGCTGATGTTGAAACTTTGGGCGATCTTGTTAAATACAACAAGAATGATCTGCTTAAGTTCCGTAACTTCGGTAAAAAGTCTCTTACTGAGTTGGACGAACTTTTAGCTATCAAAAACTTAACGTTTGGTATGGATATTAGTAAGTATAAATTAGACAAGGAATAACAGAGATGAGACATAATAATAAAAATAATCACTTAGGTAGAAAAAGCGCTCATAGAAAAGCGATGCTTTCTAACATGGCTGGATCTTTAATTCTTCACAAAAGAATTACAACTACAGTTGCTAAAGCTAAAGCTTTGAGAATGTTCGTTGAGCCTATTATCACTAAGTCGAAGGTAGATTCTACAGCATCTAGAAGAGAGGCGTTTAGCCACTTGAAAGATAAGTTTGTAGTTTCTGAGCTTTTCCGCGAAGTTGCGGTTAAAGTTGGAGATCGTCCAGGTGGTTATACACGTATCTTAAAAACAGGAAACCGTCTTGGTGATAATGCTGATATGTGTATCATTGAATTAGTTGATTTCAACGAGGCTATGTTAGCTGCGAAAGAGACTAAGACTGCTACTAAGAAGAGAAGTCGTCGTGGTGGAAAAAAAGCTGTTCAAGAAGTAGTTGAAGATTTAGCTACAGAGGACACTAAAGAAAATTAATTAGTTTTTAACATATTTTAAGGGGTAAGCGTAATGCTTACCCCTTTTTGTTGTTATCAATTGAGAATATTTTGTAATTTTGATTTGAATTTAAAAATGTTTATTAAAATGGGACAAATAGCTAAAATTACAGCGCGTCAAATACTTGATTCAAGAGGTAATCCAACAGTTGAAGTTGATGTTGTTACTACCGAAGGTGTTATTGGTCGAGCTGCTGTTCCTTCTGGAGCATCTACTGGTGTTCACGAAGCAGTGGAATTAAGAGATGGTGATGATTCAGCTTTTTTAGGTAAAGGAGTTCTTAAGGCTGTTAATAACGTTAATACTGTAATTAACGATGAGCTTGTTGGAAAATATGTTACTGATCAGAGAGAAATTGACGAAGCAATGATTACTCTTGATGGCACTCCAAATAAGAGTAATTTAGGCGCTAATGCAATGTTGGGGGTTTCTTTGGCTGTAGCTAAAGCTGCTGCTTTAACTACAGGTCAGCATTTATTTAGATATATTGGAGGTGTTAATGCTTGTACCCTTCCTCTACCAATGATGAATATTCTTAATGGTGGATCACATGCTGACAATAGCATCGATTTTCAAGAGTTTATGATTATGCCTGTTGGTGCTGACACTTTCAGTCAGGCTCTTAAAATGGGTACAGAAGTATTTCATCACTTAAAATCAGTTCTTAAAAAAGCTGGTTATTCAACTAATGTTGGTGACGAAGGTGGTTTTGCTCCAAACCTTGGGTCAAACGAGGAAGCTCTTAAAGTTGTTATTGAAGCTATTGAGAAAGCTGGGTATGTTCCTGGAAAAGATATCTGTATTGCTTTAGATCCTGCTTCATCAGAATATTTTATTCCCGAGGAAAATGTTTATCATCTTAAATGGTCAACAGGAGAGAAACTTACTCCAGAACAAATGGTTGCATTCTGGAAAGATTGGACTGATAAATATCCTATCATTTCTATCGAAGATGGTATGGCTGAGGATGACTGGGCTGGCTGGAAGCTTTTAACTGAAGCTATTGGTGATAAGGTTCAGCTAGTTGGTGACGATTTATTTGTTACTAATGTTAAGCGTCTTCAAGAAGGTATTGTGCAAAAAGCTGGTAACTCTATCTTAATTAAGGTTAATCAAATTGGTACTTTAACAGAGACAATTGATGCAGTTTCTCTTGCTAATAGAAATGGTATGACTGCTGTTATTAGTCACCGTTCTGGAGAGACTGAAGATACCACTATTGCCGATTTAGCTGTTGCTCTTAATGCGGGACAGATTAAAACAGGTTCGGCTTCTAGAACTGATAGAATTGCTAAATACAACCAATTATTGAGAATTGAAGAGTATCTTGGTGATGCCGCTGCTTTTGTTGGTAAAACTTTTAAATACGTTAAATAATTGAATTAACTTAGGGTCGTTTTTAACGGCCCTTTTTTATTTATTATGGTATATAAAAGTTTACTTGAATTTATCTCCGTACTGGAGAGAAATAATGAATTAGTTAGAATACAGGAATTTGTTGATCCTGTTTTTGAAATAGCTGAAATTACCGATAGGGAATCAAAAAAAGTTGGAGGGGGAAAGGCTCTTTTGTTTGAAAATACAGGGACTCTTTTTCCTGTGCTTACTAATTCAATGGGTTCTTATACTAGGATTTCTTTGGCTTTAAACACTAATAGAATAGACGAGTTAGGTGTTGAAATTGACACTCTAATTAGAAAAATTACCAAGCCAGCTAATTCATTGTTCGATAAACTTCGTATGCTTCCTATGCTTTCTGAAATATCGTCGTGGATACCTACATCTAAATCGGGAAGAGGAGATTGTCAGCAAGTAATAACAACCAATCCTGATTTAAGTATTTTGCCAGTTCTAAAGTGTTGGCCTGCTGATGGTGGTCGTTTTATTACATTACCTATGGTTATTACTCGTGATTTATATTCAGGTATACGAAATGTAGGAATGTATAGGATGCAAATATTCGACGATAACTCTACGGGAATGCATTGGCATAGACATAAAGTAGGAGCTCGTCATTTCCAGCAGTACAAAGAAAAAGGTTTAAGAATGCCTGTTTCTATTGCTCTTGGTGGAGACCCTGCATACACATATTCGGCTACAGCTCCTATGCCTGATAATATGGACGAATTTATGTTAGCAGGCTTTATACGAAAGAAAAAAGTTCAGCTAGTAAAGTCAATTACAAACGATATAGAAGTTCCTGCTGATTGTGATTTCGTTATTGAAGGATACGTAGACCCTTCCGATGAGCTTACTTGGGAAGGCCCTTTTGGTGATCATACGGGCTTTTATTCATTAGCTGATTGGTACCCTAAATTGCATGTTACTTGTATAACACATAAAAAAAATGCTGTTTTTCCTGCAACAATTGTTGGTGTTCCACCACAAGAAGATGCGTATATTGCCATTGCTACTGAGCGCATTTTTCTTCCTCTTATTCGTTTTTCGATGTTGCCCGAATTGGTAGATATGAATATTCCACCGCAGGGTGTTGCCCACAATCTTACATTAGTTTCTATTGATAAAACCTTTCCTGGTCAGGCTCAAAAAGTAATGAATTCATTATGGGGAGCAGGGCAGATGATGTTTAATAAAGTTTTATGTGTGTTCGACAAAGATGTTGATCTTAATAATTATCATGAGTTATTTAAAACAGCAATTTTAAGATTTAACCCATCAACAGATATATTTATTTCTTCTGGACCTTTGGATGTTTTAGATCATGCTTCTAATAGTTTTGCATATGGAAGTAAAGTTTGTTTTGATTTTACTTCTACTTTAGCAGAAGAAGGTCGTAAAGCCACGTATGATATTCCTTTCTCTAAGAATGATGTTTTTAAAATAGAAGATAACTATTCGTCTGTAACAAATATTGATTGTTCATTTATTGATCAAGGATTGTCTTTTGTTATTCTATCGGTTGATAAATCAAAATGTGAATCGGTTAAATTTTTAGTGAATGAAATAAATAATGCTTCTTATGTAAAGGGTGTTAAGATAATAGTAATAGTTGATTCAGAATTTAATGTGGAGGATAAATCTTCACTTAGTTGGCTTATATTTTCAAATATTGATCCTAAAAGAGATTTTATTTTTATGGAAAATCAAGGTGCTATTCAGATATTTGTTGATGCGACTTTTAAAACTTCTACAAAAGATAATTTTAAACGTGATTGGCCAAATGTTGTAACTTCTTCATTGAGAACTATTAAGGATATTGATGAAAAATATTTAGAACTTGGCTTTGAGGATATGGCTTTTTCACCTTCTTTAGCTTTTAAATCGATAGTAAGAAATGATTCTGCTATAGCTTCTGATTAATAATTATTTCGTAATTTGATAAGAGATAGTTGTTCTACATTAGAAATTAAATTGTTATTTGTTTTGATTTTTTCTGATATGCAAAGAAGGTAATAGTATGCATGTAAATTATTTATGTTCCTTAGACTCTATATACTGTCTTACAGATATATTTTTTGATATAAAAAGTAATCATATTTTACATATAATATTTCTTTGCTTCATACTCGCTGCATTACTTCTTTTTGTTTTTGTTATTCATTTTAAACTTAAAAATAATTCTAATAGGTTTTTATTATTAAATAATGAGCTTTCAATTGAAAATCGTGAACTGCAATTAAAGAATAAAGAACTTCTTGCTAGTATTAGGTACGCATCTAGTATTCAAAAATCTTTTTTTTCTATGGAGTTAGATCTACAAAAGCTTCTTCCTGACTCTTTTTTCCTTTTTAAACCCCGCGATATTGTTAGTGGTGATTTTCTCTGGACTTCTATTAAGGATGACAAACTATTTATTGCTTTAGCTGATTGTACTGGACATGGAGTGCCTGGTGCTATTGTGTCAATTATTGCAAATGCTGTAATATCAAATGCAGTTGATTTTGTTTCCAATAATTCGCCAGCCTCTATTTTGAATAAGATGCATGAGGATATTAATAAATTCTTTGGTAATAAAGATGACAGTCTTATGTTAAAAGAGGGCTTAGATATTGGCTTATGTTATATTGATAAGAATAATTCTATTCTCAAATATTCGGGTGCATATTCTTCGTTATTCAAGATAAATAATGGCGACTTAATTGAATATAAAGGGGCTAAGAAATCTGTAGGTTATGCAAAGAGTAACTTCGAGATGGAATTTTACGATGAAACAATTAATTATTCTATTAATGATATTTTTTATCTTTCAACCGATGGTTATATGGACCAATTTGGAGGCCCTTTTGGTAAAAAATTTAAACAACGTCGATTTAAAAGCTTGATTATGAAGTTAGCTTCTCTTCCTATGCCACGTCAGAAAAAGGAGCTAGAAAAGACATTAAATGAATGGAAAAGCGGATATGATCAGATAGATGATATTTCTGTTATCGGGTTTGCCCCCTACAAATAATTATGAGTAATTACTTCAAAATTAGTTTTGCCATTTTATCTATCAGAACATCTATTTTAAAAGGCTTGCTTATATAATCATCCATTCCTGCATCAATACATTTATCTCTATCACCTAGAAGTGCATTTGCTGTAACTGCAATAATAGGAGTATGAGTTTTATTTGTATTTTCAATTTCTCGAATCCTTTTAGTGGCAACAAAACCATCCATTACAGGCATTTGTAGATCCATTAGAATAAGATCGTATTTTTCTTTTTTGAATAAGTTAAGCGCTTCTTCACCATTATTAGCGACATCTATTTTTCTTACAATGTTCTTTAAGCTTAATATTATTATTCGCTGATTAATAATATTGTCTTCAACTAAAAGTATATTTTTTTCGAAAATTATTGATTCCTCGACTTTGTTATTGCTATTTATTGATGCAGATTTTATTTTATTCATAATTTCTAGATTATTCCCTTAGCAGGGATAGCTATAATTTAGGCGTGTATCTTGATAATTAAGTTTAATATTTAGATGTATTATATTAATTATGAGTTAAATAATTGATTTTGGAGTATTGTAATGCAGTTGAAAATCTATTAGTAGAATCAGAAAATTCTGATAATAATCCGAATTTTCTAATAGGAGTATATCAAATATTGATATTACAAACTTTGCTAAATTATATTTTGGTAAATGTGAATTTAGAGTATTATAATACTCTAAATTTTTTTGCCTGAAGACTTCTTTTTTTGTTCGCATAGTGTGTTAATAGATTGCTTTAATATACAAAACACTATCCTAAAAGGCAATTTATTTCTAAATGAAGTATGCGCTTGCAAACGCAGCGATTCCAATTATTCCAATAATTAATCCTGTAATTTTATTAATCCACCATAATTGTTTTAATCCAAATTTCTTTCTGAAACGATTAACTATCCATGTTAGCGAGAACCACCAAGTCATTCCTCCTAATAGTACTCCAATAAGAAGAAAAATTGTTGATATAATACTGTGTTGTTCTGAAGAGTTACTTCCTCCCCAAGCAGCAATGAATCCAATAAATAAGAATATTGCTAACGGATTGGATAAGGTTAGAAAAAAGACTGAAATAAAATCTTCAAAAAGAGAACTTTTTTTGCGCTTGTTTTTTCTTAATTGTGTTACAGGGTTTGTTATAAAAATCTTTATCCCTAATATTAGAACAACAACTCCTCCAACCAATTGAAATATAATTCTTTGTTCGTCGATAAAATTAATGATAAATGACAAACTAAAACCAGCAATGGCAGCAAAAATTGTATCTGATATTGCAGCTCCCATACCAGAAGCAAATCCGTATTTCTGACCTTTGTTAATAGTGCGTTGTATACAAAGTACTCCAATTGGTCCTAGGGGTATAGATGCCAAAAGTCCGATAATAATTCCTCTTATAATAAATTCTAATTCCATTCTGTTTTTTTCGAAAAGGCAAAGATAACAATAGTAATAACCTAAAAAAGCTATTGTTCTTAAAATTTACTATTCATTTTAAAAGGTGTTTTTTATTAGAAGTTTTGGTTCTAACATTTCTTTCATGGCATACTTAATTCCTTCCCGTCCAAATCCCGAATCTTTAATTCCTCCATATGGCATATGATCTACTCTAAATGTTGGGATATCGTTAACAATAAGTCCTCCTACTTCTATTTCGTTAAAAGCTTTGTTAATTTCTGATAATCTATCGGAAAAAATACCTGCTTGTAGACCAAATGGAGAGTCGTTTACTTTGTTGATTACTTCCTGAAAATCATCGTATTGTTCTATGCAAACTACTGGCCCAAATACCTCTTGGGAGTTTACTTTCATATTATTGTTAGTATTAGTTAGAATTGTTGGATTAACAATATTTCCTGTCGCTTTTTTGTAATATACTTTTTTTGCCCCTTGTTTTTCAGCATCTAAGATCCAGCTCTCAATCCTTTTTTTATTATCATTGTTAATGACAGCCGATAAATCCGTAGTTTTATTCAAAGGGTCGCCTGTTATTATTTTTTCTGTTTCTTTTACAAAAAGTCTTGAAAACTCGTTGTAATAAGTTTTTTCGACGTAAATACGTTGTAAATGGATACAAACCTGCCCAGAGAATGAAAATGCTCCTGAAACGCATTTATTAATTGTTTCTTGTGAGAATCCAGAAGGGGTTATTATTGCTGCTGCATTTCCTCCAAGTTCAAGAGTGATTCTTTTTTTATATGCCGAATTTTTTATGCTCCATCCTACTGAAGGAGAGCCAGTAAAAGTTATTTTTTTTATTCTGCTGTCTTTTATTAAAATATTACCTGTTTGTCTGTCGGTAGGTAAAATTGAAATAGCTCCTTTTGGGAGAGACGTTTTGTCAATAATCTTTGCCAGAGCTAGTATTGAAAGAGGTGTGGAACTAGATGGTTTTAAAATAATTGTATTGCCAGTAGCAATTGCAGGGGCAATTTTATGAGCAGTAAGATTTAAAGGGAAATTAAAAGGCGATATTCCAGCAATAACTCCTAGTGGAAAATGTTTAATAAATCCTTCTTTATTTGTACCTGCTGGAGTCCAGTCAATACTGAAATATTCGTTCTCTATGCGTTTAGTTTCTTCTGCAGCTATTCTATAGGTTTGAATGGTTCTTTCAATTTCAGCTAAAGAATATTTTATTGGCTTAGCCGATTCTAAAGTGATTAATTTGGCGAAGTATTCTCGGCTTTCCTCTAGCTCATTTGCAATTTGGTTTAAAATTGCTGCCCTTTGGTGAGTTGGCATATTGCGAGTTATTAAAAATGCTTTTTCTGCTTGTGCTATAGCGTAGTCAAAGTCGGCATTTGTTGCCATCCATGTTTGGCCAACAATCTCGTCATTAAAAGGTGATTTTATAAAAAGAGAGGTCTTTGATGTTTGGAATTTACCAGCCAAATAGAAAGGAAAGTTCATAAATACTATATTTTTGAATATGTAACTCAAAAATATAGTATTTAGATTTAAAAATTATAACTAAAAGAGCATCTCTTCTCCTTTTTTGTCAAAAAAATGAAATTCTAAAAACGAATATGATACTGAAGGCAAAACTTTTATTTTGCATTTGTATCTGACACCCCAACGGTATTGTTTAGAGAAAATACCTTTTGTTAAATATGCTGCCATAAAAGGATGTGCTTTTATGGTTAAGTGTTTGATGCTTTGTTCTTTTGCAAGAAAAGATACCTGATTTTCAATTTCGTCTTCGATGAGTATACTAGGTGTAATTTCACCCGAGCCAGCACAAGTGGGACACTTTTCTGTAGTTTCAATATGCATTTCAGGTCTAACACGTTGTCTAGTAATTTGCATTAATCCAAATTTACTTAATGGAAGAATATTGTGTTTAGTTCTGTCATTTGACATAAACTCTTTCATTTTTTCAAACAAAAGTTGTTTATGTTCGTTGTCTTGCATATCGATAAAATCTACTACAATAATACCTCCCATGTCTCTAAGTCTTAGTTGACGGGCGATTTCTTCAGCAGCTGAAATATTTACTTCTAAAGCATTTGTCTCTTGATCTTTGCCTGCTCTAGCTCTGTTACCACTATTTACATCTATAACGTGAAGGGCTTCTGTATGTTCAATTATTAGATATGCTCCTTTCTTAAAGGAAACTGTTTTTCCAAAGGCTCCTTTTATCTGTTTTTCGACTCCGAAATGGTCGAAAATTGCTTCTTCGCCAGTATATAGCTTAACAATTTTTTCTTTTTCAGGTGCAATTGTGCTAATGTAATCTTTTACCTCTCGATAAATAGTATTATCATTAACATGAATGTTATTGAACGATACATTAAGAATATCTCTTAATATTGCAGATGTTCTGTTAAGTTCGCTAATAAAATGTTTTGGTACTGTGTTAATCTTTAGTTTGTCAAATGACGATTCCCATTTGTTGACAAGTCCACGTAATTCAGCGTCAAGAACTGCAACTCTCTTGTTTTCACCAGCGGTTCTGACAATAACACCATAATTTTTGGGTTTAATGCTGCTGATTAAATTCTTAAGACGTTTGCGTTCTTCTATCGATTTTAATTTTTGCGAAACAGAAACTTTGTTGTAGAATGGTAGTAATACCATGTGTCTCCCTGCAATAGAAATTTCGGAAGTTAGTCGTGGTCCTTTAGTAGAAATTGGCTCTTTTGCAATCTGAACAAGAATAGTTTGTCCTGGAGAAAGCACATCACCAATCTGACCATCTTTTTCAATATCAGGTTCGTTTTTGAACTTGCTAAGAGATGTTGAACGTAATTTCTTAGATTCAACAGCGTTAAGATATTTGTGTAAAGATTTGAACTGAGGACCTAAATCTAGGTAATGTAAAAAAGCATCTTTTTCGTAACCAACATCAACAAAAGCGGCATTTAAGCCTGGCATTATTTTTTTGACTTTGCCTAAATAGATATCACCAACAGTGAATTGAATATTGCTTTTCTCGCGATTCAATTCCATTAATTGGTTATTTTCCAATAAAGCAATTTCTATTTGGGTGTCTGTTGAATTTATTATTAACTCGTTACTCAATGCAATTTTTGTTAATTTAATAAATTGATAAACCTAAAGCCGCAATTAAACGAACTTTAGGTTTATTGTCAAATAAAGAAAAAATTATTTATTTCTTCTTTTTATGTCTGTTTTTTCTTAAACGCTTCTTACGCTTATGCGTAGACATTTTATGTCTTTTTCTTTTTTTACCGCTTGGCATAATCTTATTTTTTTATTTGTTCAAATTAAATTATTTCTTAACATTAGCCTTAACCTTACCTACGAAAGATTTAGCTGGCTTGAATGAAGGGATGTGATGCTCAGGGATAATAATAGTAGTGTTTTTAGAAATATTACGAGCAGTTTTTTGTGCTCTTTTCTTTACTATAAAACTACCAAATCCTCTTAGGTACACGTTTTTATCCTTCATTAATGAATCTTTAATAGATTCCATAAAAGACTCAACTGCTCTTTGAACAGTTACTTTCTCTATTCCTGTGTTCTTCGAAACTTCGTTAACAATATCTGCCTTTGTCATTTTGTAAAATATTTAATAATATCTTGTTCAGGACTTTAGTATGCCTGTTTTTTTTTGTTTGGAGTGCAAATATAATCTTTATTTCATAAATACAGAACTTCAAATCAATTATTTTTAAAGATTATTAATTTGAGCCCTAGCTTAGTAGATTTATTTTTTCTTGTATCATTAATTGACTGTTTCTTT
>JAFGOQ010000013.1 GCA_016926405.1 Bacteroidales bacterium | reverse complement strand
TTTCGCGATATTTACCACAAACAACAATCGACTTTTTAAATTCAGACCAAGCTGTTGATATTTTGAATAAGATAAAAGGAATTTAATAATACATATCAGCATTGGTAGTTCCAATGCTGATTTTTGTAGCTCCTATATAATATAGTAGTACTTCACTATTGCTAACCATTAAATTCATCCACAACACTCATACGAACCAACAGATAACCATAGTAAATTACATATACAGGAGCTGATAAATTAAGACACTTGAGTATTTTACCAAGCTGGTTGCTTCATAGTTTTAGAGAGTGACAATATTTTGATTTTAGGAAATTCCTCTATTTTCAATGCAATGTTTTTTCTCATTTTACTATGTTTACTTCACAGAATGCTAAACTTTTTCAATTTTTACTACTTCCACTACACGGAATACAATACTTTTTGTCTTTTTACTTACATTACTCCATGCAATACAAAACTTTGTATCTTTTTACTATTTCTACTCCACAAAATGCAACGATTTGTCGAATTTTACTTGTATCACTCCAGAGAATGCAATAAATTATCACAAAGTACTACTATATTAAATATAAGTACTGCTATTTATTGTATATATTACTTACATAAAAGTAAATTAATCAGCTTAAATTCAATTATTTCAATTAGTAACACCCCTTGTAATAATAATTATCGCTACGTAATAGTATAATGATGAATGGAAGAATATCTGCAGAGCAAATAACCTTAAAAAAAATGTTCTGAGTAAAGTTATTGAGGCTATGGTAGAGCCAATTTAGATAGTCTAGTACTTTTATAGTATGCAAAAAAAACAAAGCCCACTTACATTTTACTGCAAGTGGGCTTTAGTTTTATTTTATTCTCATCCCGTATTAATCACAAGTCACAGACTTGCGAGATTGGGGATATTTGGGGGCTTTAGATTAGTCTCAGTTATTACACTTTTACTCATCTTGAGTCTTAAAAAAAAGATTCCCATCAATTGAAATATAATCTGTCTTTTTTCCATTATCATAACCAATTTTAAATACAACAGATTCTTCTTTTATACCTTCAAGTTTTTTTAAATTAATTACACCTTCAGTTAATTCCCATTTATCAGACATCGTAGTAATTCTGCTCCTAGTTGGATAACCTCCAATATATTCTCTTATAAAAGTTACATTGAAAAAAATTGTATCCTTTTCCAAACGAAACTTTCCTCCAAAACTCAGAACTCGATTTAAACCATTATATTCTGTTGGGAAAAACTCAAAAGTTGAATCTGCATTATTAAAATAATATCTGTCAAGAAACGCTGAACTTGTTTTATTTGTTTGTTCCTGCCAGGTGCCTGTTAACACTCTTTTAGCGTATGTATTAAATGATGCAACTATGCAAATTGCTAAAAATAATAATTTAATTTTCATGTCATTAAGGTTTAACAGTTATGTTATTTATTGTATTTGGTATATAAATAAAATAAGATTTTGCTTTTGTTTTACTTATAGCTGAATTTAAAGAAACAAAACCTGAGTATTTTTTTGGTCCAATATTTTGAGTTGCTCCTTTTTTAATATTATCACCAACAGAAAAAGTTAATATGTGTCCAGAGCCTTTTTCAGATTTGTAACCAATAATACTTAAACCTCCATTTTGGGCATTTGATTTTGCTTCATCTAAAGTTGCAGGGATTATACTTTTAACTTTGCCAGAAGACATTTGGTCAATCATACTATTAGCTCGACCATTAACAATTGCAGATTTATCATCCATAGCTGAAGCAACAGTACTTAGTGTGTTTTGTGTAGATTGATTGCAATGCGTCTCATTATTTCCATCAGCATTTTGTTCTAGACTAGGATTTTCGTTATTAAGATTTTGTTGTTCTTGCACAGCCGAAGTAAGATTAACTGTATTTGTTCCTTCGCTTCCACCATTTTCGTTGTATCCAGTAAATTCATAATGCAAACTAGAACCTTCTCCAGTCTGTTTAAAAACTGCATTAGATCCATCATCAATATGTTTTATAAGTTCATCATCTTTACCTAAAAAGTCTGTCATTGCCATTCCATCAGGGTCAATAAATCTAACTGAATTATTACCGCTAAAATGATAAGTTGATTGAGAAAAATAACTTTCCGCCAATGGGTCAATTGCGCCCCATCTACCGATATCCGCCATATACATCCTCGCGCCGTAATCTAACCAATCGGTCTCCTCTTGTTGCTCTTTGCCGTTGTATAGGTATTTGTTATCGGAGTCTTTATAACCAAAACGCATTCCAAAAGGGTAGTAGTTGTTTGTTTGGGTTACTTCTCCCGTTTGGTTTACAGCTATACGGGTATTGCCTAAATGGTCTTTTAGGTGGAATTCGTAGGTGGCAGTTGTGCCATCGATATTCATAAGTCCTTCGGAACAGATCATGTATTTTAGATTATTGTCTTCGTAAACAAAATTACCAAGGTAATATTTTGTTTTTCCTGGCAACACATTTGCCAGTTTACGTCCCGAGGCGTCGTAAATATAGTTTATCTTATCTGTGCCTTTGGTTATAGATACCGGCAGGTTAAGATGGTTGTACTCAATATTAGACAGACCTTTATTATTGTCGGTATCCATATTACCATTTTCGTCGTAGCCATAGGTATTGATATCACCCTGCTTAAAGCCTAGGTCTTTATTATTGGTAGAATAATCTGTAACACTTTGCAATTGGTTAGTGCTATTGTCACCAATACTGTAACTATACACAAGTTTATCTATTTCGGCTATTGAAGTTCCTACAACCATATTGCGGGTTAAGGTATCTATATTTCCATTAATATCATAATTATAACTTGTATTATGACCATCTGCTAAAACAATATTGTTTGATTTAGAACTATAACCATCAGCTACCTTAAGACGGTTTAAATTATCATACTTAAACCCGTACTGTTGCGTTTCCGTCAATTTTGTCTCTTCGTCCATTGGATTAGTCCAACTTATTCCACTAATATTTCCGTTAAACTGTGTAGAAGAAGTAACATTTTCCGAAACAATATCATTATAATGTAAATTCATTGCAAACAGATTATCTGTCCCTTTTTTACTGTCGATACCTTTTAACCAACCACGGATGTTGTATCGGTAATCGGTGTTTATTGCGCCGTTGTTAAGCTGTTTTTTTGTCATCTGTCCAAGTTCGTCGTACTCAAAAGCGGCGTACAGAACCTCAGGAACAGTAATGCCTCCATCTATTTTTTGGTAGGTCTCTAAAAGACGGTCTGCATGGTCGTACTCGTTACGTTGTCTTACAACAATAGCCGGTTTACCATCTAAAGCGTGGGCATAAATTGTATTCTCAACACGTCCAGTAAAGTTGTAGTTTGTTGCCGATATTTCGGTAAAACTTTTTCCACCATCGGGCATTGTTGTTTTAGAAACGGTCTGTATAGGTCTGTATTTATCGTCGTAATAATTTGCAGTTATTGTCCAGGTATCTTTTGTTCTGTCATCAGAGCTATTTAATACACGCGTACGAGTATAAGTGATTTGACCTTTAACATTTGTGTTATAATCACCATTGTAGTTGTCAATATCATATTTTGAGTTGAATGCTACGCTACTAAATTTAGCAACATTTGGATAGTGATAATCGTAAAACGTTTCTGTTAATAACTCAGCATTTGTTTTTGGAAAGCTTGCATTGTTGTATAATCCGTTTTCACATGTTTCAAAAAGAGTAGCTTCGGCTTCAACATTTTCTCTAGCTTTTGCTTGGTTGCAATCTTTAGAAGTTGTGAGAATACCAGTCTGCACAGGGCGGTTAAAAGCATCGTACTTAGTATATAACCACCTGTTTTTAGTTGTATTTGGTATAACTTTACGCTGCTCGCCATCTTGGGTAAGCACAAGGCGATCGCGGATGTCGTAAACCATGTACACAGATTCGGCACCAGGAAGCTGTTTCTCTATCATTCGTTTGCGCTCGTCGTATTTGTACGAGTAGCAAAGGTTTTTAATAACATCGGTTTGAGTAGTGTAGCTTATTGCTGGCTGACCACTTTCTATAGCTGCAGTAATTAACGCTACTGCCTTAGGCGAAAGAACATAGCGCAACAATCCGTAATCGTCGTAAACATAATACGTTTGGGCACTTTCAATATCCGATAATTTACTACTCTTTAAAATAACTTGCCCTAGAAAGTTTTTATACTCACGAGTAACTCCTTTGTTGTTTTCGTCGGTAACTACAGTTACATGAAGTGTTGATGCTGGTTGATATTGCGAGCATTCAAGGTTTCCGTTAGCAAGATTTACAGTGAAACGAAAAACTTCGTTTGCTGTGTTTGTAGCGTAGTCGTAATTTACAACATGATCGCTATTATCATCCTTTGGTTGCCATGCTTCACCAGGAGCTCCTTGTTTTACAACACGATTAAGAGGCGAACCATCGAATTTAGTTACTGCAAAAGGAAAGTTCCTTTCTACATCTGTTAAGGTAGATAGCCCTCTGTAATAATTTCTTTGTGCACCTTGTTCGCCAAGAGCATTATCAACAAAACCGCCTACTCCTGATATTCCTACAAAAGGTAGGTTTTTTTTTGCCTCGCGACCAAAATCGTCGTATTCAATAGGAACAATAATATCGTTACCTAAGCTTGA
>JAFGOQ010000211.1 GCA_016926405.1 Bacteroidales bacterium | reverse complement strand
TAATCATACAACTATTTTTATAGTAATATGATTATTTTAATAGTTACACTTTTAAAATCGGCAATAATAAAAGGATTAAAATATAAGAAAAGCGGATCAATATAGATTCTATTCTATCATTGATCCGCTTTTTAAAATTGATAAATTATGAATTATTTTAAACGCATTTCTCAATTTTATCCATGGCAACATACCAAATGTAACCCGATATATTTTTGAAGCCACAATCGGATAAAAGGTCGCAATATTCGGTCACCTGTTTATTATACGACTCACTAATTTTCTCTCCAAATTTGTAATCGATAATTATAGTTTGATTATCGTTTATCAATATTCTATCGGGACGTTTTACCTTTCCGTTGATTAAAATATCGCGCTCATTTATCACTCTAAAATCTGTCGAAAACCACCCGTATTCATCAACCGAATTAATAGCTTTTTCGAGTTTTTCATAGACCCAAACAGCATCAAAATTGTTAGACTCTATTAACACTCTACTTTTTTCGACAGCTCGAGGCAAATCAGTAAAATAATCTACAGAAGAGAGTACCCTGTGAAGCAAATCACCCTCCTGCGCAGACTGCAACTCGTTCTCATTTCGAGGATTAAGGTTATACTCCTTAAAAATGGGTTTTATAGCCAAATTATGGACTGTTTCAATCGATTTTTCCTCTATTTCGATCTCCTCAACCACAATTTCGCCAATTGAAACAACACCATTTTCGGTTTTAAAATCGGCACAAACATTACGATATTCTCGTTGGTCGACATGAGGAAAATTATCCTGATTTTGGAAAAATAAATCGAGCAAATCGCCAACTTTTTTGATCTCTTTTTCGCCCGACGAATATCCTACATAAAGGAAATTTACAGCACGTGTGAAGGCAACATAAAGTAGATTTAAACCATCGACAAGAGCATTAAATTTTTCGTCGGCATAGTAATTTTTGTATACCGTTTCTTTAAGAGAATTTGAATATTTTATAGGTACAATTGGCAAATAATCGACCTGACCAATGTTGGGTTTACACCACATTATTGGCGATTTGAAATGATGAATATGGTCTAACTCCCAATTGGCGTATGGCATAATTACCGAATTAAATTGCAATCCTTTACTACTATGAATTGTAAGCACACGAATAGCATTTATTGATTCGGGTAACTGAATAGCTTTGCTACTTCCCTCTTGTTGCCAATAATTTAAGAAACTACTTACCGATGCATTATCGTTTTGCATAAAAACATTCACAATATCCATAAAGGTCTGTAAGTATGGTTTATCCTCTGCCTTTACTTCAACTTTTGCCACAACGGTTCTAACAAATTCGTCGGGAGTTAAATTTATATCGCTTACCGACTGACCAAAAAGAAGCTTCTCTATCTCCTCAATATTGGCCTGATGATTTAAAAACAGTTGATTATAGGTACTATTATCATTCGTTAGAATATTATAGTTTACAATTACATCGGTATCGTTTACCATATTACTTTTGGCTGTACTACGCACCATCATTCCTATAATAAAGCGAATAAGGGTTGAATTAAGCAGCGACAAAGAGTCGTTTGATATAACTTTAAATTGTTGGTTGGCAGGTAAATTTTGACTTCGTTTAATTAGCAGCTCGGCCATTGTATTACCATCTTTTCTGTCGCGGGTAATAACAGCTATATCTTTAGGTTGCTGTGTTTTTAGTAGCTCTATTATTCGTTCAACACAATCGTCAAAAACATCTGATAGCTCTGGTTTTGAATCGTATTTTTTAAACTCTACTCGCCCACCTTTTTGTTTGTCGGGCTTCCCTACTTCCTGAAAAAGATTAGAATATATATTCTGAAGCTTATCTTTATGATTATTAGAATCAACATTAGAATCAACATTAGACTCTTCAATAGAATTATTATAATCGGACTGAAGAATCATTGCCGCCTTACTAAAAAAGTAGTTATTAAAGTCTATGATATTCTTTTTACTACGAAAATTACATCCTAGAGAAAGATCGTTAACACCAAGATATTTAAACTGATCGGCAGCTTTATGAGCGAGTATACTCCAGTCGCCATTTCGCCAGCGATATATGCTCTGCTTTACATCGCCAACAATAAGATTCTTATTACCATCGGCAGAGCTATTCATTAATAGCGGTTTAAAATTATCCCACTGTATGGTAGATGTATCTTGAAATTCGTCGATAATATAGTTACTTATATTAGAACCTATCTTCTCGTAAATATATGGCACATCGCTATTTCCTATTATTTCGGAGATAAACATCCCTACATCGCTAATCAGAAAGATTCCTTTTTCGTCGATTATTGTGTTTATGCTTTTTCGTATATCGGCTAACAGGCCAAAAGCTAAAATCTGCTTTTGTATTTGTGTGGCACTTCGATACTCGTTGCCATTTTTATCGATATAGTTAACTAAATCTAGCAGTATTGGCAAAATATGCGAGGCAAAGACATCAACTGCCACACTGTTTTTACTAACCTTCTCAGGATTGTCGATATACCCCTGAATACGGCTACTAGGTGGCGCCAATTCGCGCTTATCTATCTTATTGAAGTAGCTAATAAACCCACTGCTTTTATATGTAAAATCGTCGGGTGTTAGTCCATTGTCTTTAAGAATGGAGTTAACCTTTGCAGTACGCTCATCGCAATATTTATTAAAAGTAGAAGTAACCTCCTTAACATCTTTTGCTAAACGTTTAATAAGATCCTTCTGCTCTAGCTGCTCTTTATTCTGACGATATTCTATCTGAAACGACTCCGAGAAAAGCTCACGACCAAGGTTTACCAGCTCGTCGCGCATATTCCAGCTCTTATCATCTTCAATACGCGAAAAGGCAAACTCTGTTAGCCAATCAGACAGATCTTTGTCGTTATGAGAGTTTTCTATAAGTGCATCAACAGCATCTTCGAGAACATTTTGCGATTTAAGCTCAATATCGAAACCATAGCTAAGCCCCGATTCGCGAGCAAACGACGAAAGTATCTCTTGAAAGAAACTATCGATAGTTTTCACTTGAAAATGGCCATAGTCGTGAGTTAGTCTGTTAAGAATACCTTTAGCCTTAACTTGCAATGCCTGTGCATCAATCTCCAGATAAGAGGTAAGCTCGTTGACATAATCGGTGTCTGTACCATCGGCTAAGTCGCGAAGCTTCTCAACAATACGATTTTTCATTTCGCCAGCAGCCTTATTGGTAAATGTTACCGCTAGAATATTCTGGTAATTATTATATCCCGAGAAAAGAAGCTTTAGATACTCGCCTGTTATTCGAAAAGTTTTACCAGCACCTGCCGATGCTTTATATATTGAAAATGACATGTTTTTAAATTATGAATTACTATTTGTTAGCTATAACGAAGAACTCTTTAAGTTGAGCTTTTCTTTCGGCATCGAGATTATGCCAACGAATGCCTTGAATGGCTCCCTCTAAAGCACATAGCATATTATAGCACGCTGTTTCATCAATTGTCTTTATTCTAATAAAGGCATTCTCGCTACCCAACTCAGCAAGTTGCTCAGGTGTTGTAATCTCTGCCAAAACAAGTTTTTGAGCTAATGTTTTACCTATATTAGGTAGCTTAGATAATTCGTTATTCCCCATTTTATCGATAAAAATATTAAACATTTAAAAGTATGTAATATTTATTAGAGATGGAAACCTTAAACGCATGATTAACGATATTTGTAAATGCTATTACTTACAACAAAACTTTTTACGATTATAAAAATTTTGCATCGACACCTAACTTTGTAATGGTATTCTGTTTATTGTTCGATATAAAAACAGATACGAAATAATACCAATTAATACATTGGCAATAAACCCTGCCCAGAACACTCCATTTATTCCAAATATTTTTGCCCCTACCCAAGCTAAAGGAACATATAACAGTAGCATTCGAATAATAGAAAAGAGTGCCGAAGGTACTGGCTTATTTACACCGTTAAAACTTGCTGTACTTAACATTACAAGTCCCAGAAAGCCATAACTAGCTCCAACTATTATAAAGTACTTATTTGTTATATCGATAACTAAATTATCGTTGGTGAATATTGAAGCTATTGGCTTACCAAGAATTATTAAAAGAAGAAAGATTAAAGCTCCCCAAAGCATCGAAAATTTCAAAGAGTAGCTTAGCGATTTATATATGCGTGATATTTTTAGCTTACTAATATTCTGCCCCATAAAAATTATAAGCACCGAGCTTAATGCCGATATTACCAAAAGTGCAAACATCTCAACTCTTGATGCTACACCAAAAGCAGCTACAGCCTCTTTACCAAAGCCTGCCAATATCTTTGTTATTAATCCAATAGAAATTGGTGTAATAAGCATCCCTAACGACGCTGGTCCGGCAATATATACTACATTCTTCCAAGTGGAAACAATTGCCCTTACACGACCAAAATATAGTGTCAGCAAATTTTCTCTTTTTATAAGTATATAAAGAATAAAAACAAGGCCCATACTTCTGGCAATAACAGTAGCTAGAGCAGCTCCCTCCATCCCCATTTCAGGAAAAATACCATAGCCAAAAATAAGTAATGGGTCGAGAAAAATATTTATGGTTGCCGACATAACCATTACCATTCCAGGAAAAAAAGTATCGCCTGTAGCCCTAACAATATTATTACCAATCATTGGTATTACAACAAAAGGGACGCCCAAATACCATATCCTCATATAGCTAACTACATATTCTAAAATATCGCCTTTGGCTCCTAACGAGCTAAAAACAGGCCTAATAGTTAGTAGTCCTACTATTACAAATAAAACAACCACAATAACGCCAAGTAATAATGCTCGGCTGGCCATCATCTTAACATTCTGACGACTTTGAGTAATAATATTGCGCGATATTAGTGAACTGGTTCCTATACCAATACCTAGAGCTAGACTATTGATAAACATAACCACTGGAAAAGTAAAACTCATGGCAGCAAGTTGCTGAACACCCAGTTTACCAATAAAGAAAGTATCGACAAGATTAAAGACCACAATGCCCATCATACCAAAAATCATTGGCCACACAAGACTAATTAGCTGCTTGCCAATATTTCCTTGTGTTAGATTTTTGCTTCGGTCTTTCATACAGTAGTAGAGTAACTTTTGGAAACTAAAGGTAGTAAAGTTTGCGGTTAGGTAGAAAGCCATAGCCTACTTTTATGAGTAATTTTTGCCTCACTTATTTAAGAAAGAGTTTGGCTCTGTTTTTTACTTATACACAGATGCTTTTACTTGCTACAACGCAAATAGAATTTACAGCCCATTGGCAACTGGGCTTTATAACAATGTACCACATTAATACAATTTGTTTTGCTTGTGGCTTGGCTTTGTAACAAAACAGAAATGTTATTTTTCCGCCTTTGCTGTATTTGCTTCTGCCTTTGTAGAATAACCTTTACAGAAAAGTTACAGGCAATACGTGCCGCACGAATACATCCTGAAAAAAAAGATGCTCAAATCCCGCTCACGGACACTTTTTAGAAAAAAAATGCGTTCAAATCCCGCTCATGGACACTTTTTGAAAAAAGGATGCTCTTTCTCCGTGCGCGAGCACCTTTTTTTTTGGAAAAACCCGAGTAGCAGTGGTTGTCTGCTATTTACTAAAATAGCTTGATACAAAAAGTTAAGCATTAATGGAATAAGACAATTCCTAAAAATGAAACTTATCCATGTTTCTTTATAAGCCTAACTCCAATAGCAGGAAATGCTACTGCCGGAAAAACTAATAAAGGAATTGTCTCTTTTTGAAATTCGTAAAAATGAAACCCTTTTGCTAGTAATAGAATTATCGATATTAAACCAATAATTATTAAGAAAAATCCTGTAGCCTTATAGTACTTTTTCATAGATCTTAGTTTTGTTATTGTATCATTAAATTTGTGTGCTTTTGCTTTGTTGACAACGGTGTAGCTATGCGCACAGTGTAGGATTTAAACAGTCTCACGTTTCAAGTTTCCAGGTAGCCAAATCTGTGATTGGTAAACTATCTTTAAATACCAAATGTCAAATCACAGATTTGGCGGTGCTTTTTATTTGCATAAACCACGGATAACCCTCTGAAACCCGCATGAAATACACATTTTGTTATGCCTTGTTTTTTTCTTTACGCACTTTATATGTAATTATCGTAAGTCTTAATCCGAAAGCAAAAAACAAGAGAATTACTCCTGCACCAGATTTTAAATCTAGCAATCGCTCACTATTTAAAGTTGAATTCAATTCTTCTCGTTTAACGACATTTTCATTTATGTTCTTAACTGTATTCATTATCCATGAATAAGAATTTACCTCTTCTGGATTTGAAATACTTAGCAATGGTAAATTAGTCAGAGAAGGTTTATCCAATTTATAACAAGAGTCTACCAAAGTATTCATCTCTTTATTCCATTGACAAATTAAATCTTGACGATTTTGTATTGAATCAAATTCAAGCTTTGTAAAATAGTCTGAATTGTAGTTGAACTGCATGCAATGATATTGATTGCTTGAAGTTGATAATATTGCTTCATAATCACGGTCAATCCATGTATTAACAAATTTGAGATTTTGCTTACTATATTCTTTTTTATTATCATCAATTATTGTTAAAACTCCCCAAAATCCAATTAGAATCCATATATACTCTAGTCGAATCCAATTATAGCTTTTTATTTTCTTGATTATATAAAGGAAAATAAATAATATTATCCAAATCACTACGACAGCAATAATAGCATATAGTTGATTACTAACCAAACTTCTCAAAAATTCAAACATATTATAATTTTAAAATTCT
>JAFGOQ010000210.1 GCA_016926405.1 Bacteroidales bacterium | reverse complement strand
TGCTCATTGTTTAGGATGGTTGAAGATAGTTATTTTTTGTACTAAAGAGAACAAAAAAAAACCCTAGGGCTACCACAAATTGCCTTCCCTCGGTTTGTATTTAAAATCCTAAAATCTAGTAATCCTATAAATCCTAATACAGACAATTGGCACGAGTTACAAACCTGCGGCAGATTAATCTCTTGTAGAAGAAATAAACCATTCTGGTGGATTACCCTTGCCATTCCATCCCCAATCAACCAACGAAGCAATAAAATGTTCTCTATTGTATTCACAATAACCTGTTGGACTTATAATAGAAATGAAATATTCTTTACTCATTTCTTCTAAGATTAAAGATTCAATATTCTCATTCATTAAACAAATAAGAACTCCTTTACCTTCTCCGAAATCAGGTAAATATGCTGTTGTCGAATATTTCTCGCCATCTATTTCTTTCATTATAAACGGCATTTCTATTCTTATATTAAGATCCTTGGCAGCTTGCTTAAATACCTTTTGGACTGGATTAATTAATTTTTCAATTTGTTGAGTTAACTCAGAATTATCTTCTATTCTTGTATGTTCTTTGTAAATAACGACACCATCAACGATACTTTTACCATCTTCTTCACTAAAGGTAAATATTTCAATACCAAAAGGGCTATGCACTAACACTTCAATAGAACATATTTTATCATATTTCAATTCAAAGTCGTAATTCTGCTCGTTTAAAATTTTTAGAAATTCAAATATTGTCATTGCTAATTATTTAAGTTTAAACATCTCTTTTATTCCAGAATCAAATTTTCGTTCAGAATTAACCATAATAATATATAAACGATTTCTAGCTCTTTTGAAGATTATAAGAGTAGGCTCTTTTTTTCCTCTGTAATCAAAAAACAATAAATGCTTGCCATTCCTGTTACAAAATGACATTTTATGAATATTCCCATATAAACAGACGTAATCTTTACCTTCAAATCTTTCAATAATTTCCGTATACTCATCTAGATTAACAATTAGGTGATTTTTAAATGGCAACTTCCATCTAACAGTTATGGCAGGTAGTATGGTTAATTTATAGTTTAACCCATATGCAGGATAAGAATTCACACCTTCAATAGTTGTATTTGATACAATTTCAAGTGTTGATAAATCCAATTTATCTAAACTTTTAATTTCCCAAATTCCAATATTACAGCTATCACAAATGTATGAGCTATAACTGTCACTTTCACGATAATCTCTTACGCAAAATAAAGTGTCAATTTTACTTTGATACTCTTTTGTAAATAAAAATTTGTGCCTGTTATAATCCCGAAATTTAACACTATAACCAAAAAACTGAGTTATAGACATCGAAATTAAAAAAAAGCCAACTAACAGAGCCAAAACTAATTTTAGTAGTAATTTTTGTTTTTTTGTCATAATATTTCATTTTAACTAAAGTGCAATTGCAGCTACTGGTACAGGAACTCCTAGTGAATAACAAATTGCAACCACTATAGTTACACCAACTGCTGTAGCAAAACCTTTATCAATATTTATTGTTACCCACACTATTGCTAGCATTCAGCTCGTATTTACAAACTCATAAGATATGAGCTGACAGCTCCGAGCAGAGAAGAGACGCACGGCCGTGCGTCTCTAAAAAACCACCATACCAAACCCTACAGGTTTTAAAAACCTGTAGGGTTTAATTATTACAACTCACCATTCCATTCACTATAAAATTCATTAAGATATTGTTCCATAAACTTATGTCTGTGCAAGGCCATAGCTTTACCAGTAGCGGTATTCATTCTCTCTTTAAGCAAAAGAAGTTTCTCGTAAAAATGGTTTATTGTTGGAGCGTTGCTATTTTTATATTCCTCTTTGGTCATATTCAAGTTTGGCTTTATTTCGGGATTATAAAGTTCTCGTCCCTTATAACCACCATAATTAAAAGTCCTAGCAACCCCTATTGCACCCATAGCGTCTATTCGGTCGGCATCTTGAATAATATCAAGCTCAACAGACTTAAATTTCTGAGCATAATTGCCACCTTTGAATGAAATATTTAAAATAATATTCTCTACATGAACAATAACATCTTCGTCAACATTTAAAGAACTTAAAAACTCTCGTGCCTTACGAGGCCCAATTTCTTCATTGCCCTGGTTAAATTTAGAATCGGCAATATCATGAAGCAATGCACCAAGTTCTACAACAAAATTGTTTGCATTCTCTGTTTGTGCAATCTGCTTCGATAATTTCCAAACCCGATAAATATGCCACCAGTCGTGACCACCTTCAGCATTAGCTAAAACTTCTTTAACAAAATCTACAGTTCGTTGAATTACATATTGTTGATTCATAACATTTATAAATGTTTTTTAATATAAAGACACACGTCTGTGCGTCTTTACGCGATTTTTCGGGATATTCACATCATCATAAATCTGTGTCTATTTATCGGGATCATCAACCCTCCAAATCCTCATATCTGGGAAGCTCCTTAATAAAAGAATAATTCTGCTGTTGGTGATTTATTTTGCAAGCAAAGTGGGTAATACCGTTTGTAACAACCAAATAATCTACCTTTAAAATAATATTGTAGTGGGCAATTTGTCTGAATGTTTTGTCTGTTATTTTCACATCTTCGGCCTTACATTCAACAATAAGAACAGGAAAACCTTTACGCGAAAAAACAACAATATCGCATCTTCTGCTCATACCGTTCATTTGCAAACCATATTCAACGGCCATTAGGGCAACAGGATAATTTAGGTTTGATATCAGATGGTTGATAAAATTCTGCCGCACATGCTCCTCGGGAGTGTAAGCAACATATTTTTTGCGAACAACATCCCAAACCAGTCTTTTATTATCTTTTGTGATTATCTTTAGCATGTAAACAAACTGTTTTATTATTTTGGCAAACACTCAATAGTAATTATCTTAGCCCAATTTTAAACAAAAAATTTACTATTAATGTTATTGCGTTCGGTTTAAAGATGCAATAATACAATAAAAACATATAATGCTGAAAACTCTTTTAGTTAGCAGGCTGAAGAGCTAAATATTAAAAACATTTTTATGAAAACAAAAGAAGATATTGTAAACAATTGGCTTCCTCGATATACAGGACAATCATTAGATAAGTTTGGAAAATATATATTATTAACAAATTTTCAATACTACTTAGAACTTTTTGCTGAGTGGAACAATGTGCCTATTGTTGGCGAAGACAGAAATATGCCATGTGCAACAGCCAACGACATTACTCTTATTAATTTCGGAATGGGAAGCCCCAACGCAGCTACTATAATGGATTTGCTAAGTGCTATATCGCCAAAAGCAGTCTTGTTTTTAGGTAAATGTGGCGGATTAAAAAAGAAAAATAAACTTGGCGATTTAATACTTCCTATTGCCGCAATCCGATCGGAAGGAACATCAAACGATTATTTGCCTGCCGAAGTGCCTGCTCTACCCGCTTTTATGCTTCAACGAGGCGTATCGAATGCAATTAAAAAGCACAATAGAGAATATTGGACAGGGACAGTTTTAACAACTAACAAACGCGTTTGGGAGTACGACGAACGTTTTAAGAAATATTTGCAAAAAACTCGTTCAATGGCTATTGATATGGAGACGGCTACAATATTTACAGTTGGCTTTTACAACAAAATACCTACAGGTGCTCTGCTTCTTGTGTCGGATCAACCAATGATTTCGACAGGTATTAAAACAGAATCGAGCGACAGTGCAATTACTCAAAATTTCGTAGAGCAGCATATTAAAATAGGTATCGATGCATTAAATGCAATTAAAAACGACGATCACTCTGTTAAACATCTAGTTTTTGACTAAAAAATGGCTAAAAAACAAGGTACTATATCATTCGAACAGCTTGGCAAAGCATTGCAAAAAAGAGAATTCAAGCCTATTTATCTTTTAATGGGCGACGAGTCTTATTTTATCGATGTTATCACTAAATACATGAACGATTCTATACTTTCTCCCGAAGAGCAAGGTTTTAATCAGCATGTTATTTATGGAAAAGATGCCGATGTTAACAACATTATACTGATGTGTAAGCAATTTCCAATGATGGCTGCCAATCAGGTAATAATTTTAAAGGAGGCTCAAAATCTTAAGAAAATTGACGAACTAATACATTACACCGAAAATCCTTTAAACTCAACTATTTTAATAATAAACTACAAATACGGCACTATTCCTGCCAACCGAAAATTATATAAAAGTATTGCAAAGAATGGCGAGATTTTTATTTCGAATACTTTATACGATAACGAAATACCAGCCTGGACAGCAAAATATTTACAGAAAAAAAAGCTTTCTATTACCCCCGATGCAGCGGTTTTATTGGCAGAGTTTTTGGGTAACGACTTAAGCAAGTTGGCAAATGAGCTCGATAAGCTTGCTCTTCTTTTGCCTAAAACCGAAAATCAGATTAATGCATCGCACATTGAGAAAAACATAGGTATTAGTCGCGAATACAATAATTTTGAACTGCAAAAGGCCATTGGTACGGGTAATATTGAGAAGACTTACAGAATTGTAAACCACTTTGCAGCAAACCCAAAGAACAATCCTTTAACAGTTACTTTAGGAGTTCTGTACGCTTATTTTATGAAGATTTTTAATTACCATCTTCTAAAAAAAGAACCTCAAAAAGTAATTGAGGAACGAGCAAAAATACCTTCGTTTTTTATTAACGAATATAAATCGGCTGCCGCAAGATATTCGCCAGGTAAAATTGTAAAAATAATTTCGTTGCTACGCGAGTTTGATCTTAAAAGCAAAGGAGTAAATAATGCCTCAACAACCGATGGCGAACTTCTTAAAGAATTAGTTTATAAAATACTTCACTAACAATGACAATAATAATAATTGTAATAACTGTGGCTATTTCATTTTTTGCTTTTAAAGATGCATCGGTTATGAATAGCCTAATTTTCAATCCATACAAAACAATTACCAATAAGCAGTGGTACCGTTTAGTTACGCACGGTTTTATTCATGCCGACTTTACACATCTGCTAGTTAATATGATTGTTTTATTCTCGTTTGGACAAGCTGTTGAAAATATTTTTGGCATGTTACAAATGCAAGGAATTATTTCGAGCTCTAAGGTAATGTTTATTGCACTTTACTTTGGCGGAATAATAATTGCATCGTTACCATCGTTACGCAAGCAAAAAGGAAATTATTATTACAATTCGTTAGGAGCATCGGGAGCTGTCTCGGCAGTTGTTTTTACATCAATATTTTTTCAGCCACTAAGTAACATCTACCTATTCTTTGCAATTCCTATACCGTCAATTTTATTTGGTGTGGCATATTTAGCATACGAACATTATATGGCCAGGAAAGGGCAAGGAAAAATAAATCACGACGCTCACTTTGCTGGTGCCGTTTTTGGCTTTATATTCCCTATATTGTTAGAGCCAAAATTAATTTTTCACTTTCTACAAAGCATAGGTTTAGGATGATAAAGAAACATTTTGTAAATATTAATGGCGATTTTTTCGACTCAAGCAAACCTTCAATAAACAGCAACAACAGAGCGTTTTTATATGGCGATGGTTTTTTTGAGACCATAAGATGTAATGGCACTACTCCTCTATTCTTCGACAAACATTTAGAACGAATATCTAAGGGTTTCGAACTATATCAGTTTGACACAGACTTTAGGTATAACAAAGAGTTTTTTCAGCTTCAGATTACACGCACCTTAAATAAAAATAGATTTTTAAAGGCTGCTAGAGTGCGAATTACATTCTTTAGAATAAGCGATGGTTTTTACACACCAAACAGCAACAACTGGGGGTTTTTAATCGACTCGTCGGTAATAGATAACGAACAATTTTATTTAAACACTAAAGGATTATCGGTAGCTATTTATAGACGAATGAAGAAACATAATAATGTTTTTTCTCCAATAAAAAATATTAACTCTACCCTATTTGTTGATGCAGCTTTATTTAAAAACAAGAATAATTTAGACGATGCTATTATCTTAAACGAGCAAGAGAATATTTGCGAGTGCATTAGTTCAAATCTGTTTATTGTAAATGGAAAAGATATTTCAACACCATCGTTAAGTACAGGCTGTGTTGCTGGAATTATGCGAAATATTATTATTGATATCGCAAAAAGCAATGGATACAATGTTTTTGTAAAAAAGGAGATCTCAATTATTGATGTAGAGAATGCCGAAGAGGTATTTATTACAAATGCTATTCAAGGCATTAGATACATTAGTATTTTTGGAAATAGACGCTACGACAGAAAAGC
The DNA here is from genome assembly GCA_016926405.1 of Bacteroidales bacterium. Classification (GTDB taxonomy): domain Bacteria; phylum Bacteroidota; class Bacteroidia; order Bacteroidales; family UBA6680; genus UBA6680. The sequence continues at coordinate 1,711 of JAFGOQ010000210.1, read as the reverse complement.
ATCGAAAGAATTAGTTTACCTGCTTAACCAATACGCCTTTAAAGGAGTATTCTTATAGCCAAGAGCTTTTAAAAATCTTTTTTTTCAATCGCTAATCAACTAAAAAGATCTTATTTCTTTTTCTAATGTTTTTAATATTTTCTTTCCTCTAGACATTATTGCTGGTGCACCCTCTTCCATAAGATGACAAACAATTTCGCGCAACTCGTATTTTAAATCGGGTTCAATTTCCGATATTCTATAAAAAATTGTCATTGCATAAACTGGCAAGGCAACAGGTTTTGATCTATCGAGCATTACATCAGTACAAAAGTCTAACAGTTGTGTTATTCTTTCTTCGGGCAAATTAATAATTGACAAAACTTTCAATAAACATCGTGCTACCGAGTTGTTTTTTGATTGTAATAAGATGTCGCAAATAGTTTTCGAAAAAGGAAATAAAGCTTCTGGAAACCTCTCGGCTATTGTTGCAATAACCCAAGCAGCACGCATCTCAATCTGCGGCTTTTGATTTTGCGTCAATTCAAAAAGAAAACTTAATGAAGTTGCCGATTCAAGAATATCGAGTGCTAAATTAGCACACTGCTCTTTACCCATAACCTCATTCAGGCGAATAAATATTTCCGATTTATCCATTTTACTCCTTTTTATTGAGCATTTTCTCCAGCTCAAACATTTCGTCGCGCAAACGAGCAGCCTCAACAAAATCGAGACTTCCTGCAGCTTTTTCCATTGTTGCTTTTGTTTTGGCAATAGCCTTTTTCAAAGCCTCATCGTTCATGTATTTTACAATAGGATCGGCAGCAACAGATGCCTTTTTACTCTCGATATATTCAATTTGCTTTTTACGGTTCTCATCGGAGAAGGCTGATGTTTGAGCTCTAATAATCTGCTCGGGAACAATTCCATTTTCATCGTTATACTTTTGCTGAATTATCCTCCTTCGATTTGTCTCGTCAATAGTTTTACGCATGCTATCGGTAATTTTATCGGCATACATAATTACTAAACCATTAACATTTCGGGCAGCTCTACCCGCTGTTTGAGTAAGCGATCTATGCGAGCGAAGAAAACCCTCTTTATCGGCATCAATAATTGCCACAAGCGACACTTCGGGTAAATCTAAACCTTCACGTAAAAGGTTAACACCAACCAATACATCGAAAAGACCTGCACGTAAATCGGCCATAATCTCAACACGCTCCAAAGTGTCAACATCGGAATGAATATAACGCGAACGAATACCAATTTTCTCAAGATATTTCTGAAGCTCTTCGGCCATTCGTTTAGTTAAAGTTGTTACTAAAGTCCTTTCATTTTTCTGAATTCTTAATCGAATCTCTTCCAGTAAATCGTCAATCTGATTTTTACTTGGGCGCACATCAATAATAGGATCTAAAAGCCCTGTTGGACGAATAACCTGATCAATCCATTCGCCTTCGCTCTTCTGCAATTCATAATCGGCAGGAGTAGCACTAACAAAAATTGTTTGCCCAAGAAGCGATTCAAACTCCTCGAAACGTAAAGGTCTATTATCAATAGCCGCTGGCAAACGGAAACCATACTCAACCAAATTTTTCTTACGCGAATAATCGCCTCCGTACATAGCCCTTACCTGAGGTAAAGTTACATGGCTCTCATCAATAACAACTAAAAAGTCGTCGGGGAAATAATCTAACAAGCAAAACGGGCGCGACCCCTCTTCTCTCCC
>JAFGOQ010000209.1 GCA_016926405.1 Bacteroidales bacterium | reverse complement strand
TTTATAATAGCAAGGATTTTAGGTGCTTTTTAGGCTACACACACATTAAGTTGAGTGTTTTCCCTGCATTTATAGAGCTTCCATGGAGTGGTTTAGGAGACAATACGTTCACCGTGACTGCGAATAAACCTTGGTTTATTAAGGGGTACATTTCCAGTTTTTTCTCAATTGAAAAAACTAGCGGAATAGCAGGAAACACTATAGTTACAGTTACTGCCAAATCAGCTAATACGGGTGCCTTACCCCGACACGCGAGTTTTACCGTGGTATGTGGGAGTAGAGAGATTTCAGTACAAATTCGCCAGAATTTTGAGGAAGGGACTTTAATACATGAATAAATAAGCCCCGACCATTTTATTAATAGACTACCACATCATAAAAACAAAAGACACGTTAGTGACACGGTCGGGGCAGTATGCCTTGCCGTCAACTTAACGTGTTTTGTTTGATGTGGTAGGGCAAAGATAGCAGAATTATTAATAAATAAAGGAAGAAATGGAGTATCAAATTTTAAAGAAGACATCAAAATTAGGCAGCCTTATTATAAAAGAAGTACCAAAACAATTAGCAAAGGAAATGATAATAAAAAATCATTATTCTCATAAGTGGAATGATGGTGGTTTTGGTAAATATAATTTCGGTGTTTTTAAAGAGGATGAGCCTAATAATTGTTTGGGAGTAGCAGTCTATGGCTACATGAAAAATTCAAGAGCGAAAATATTTAAACATCCTAACCCTGATGGTTGGATGTGCGAACTAAACCGTATGTGGATTGATGATATTTTGGGGCATAACGCAGAAACCCTTTTGATAGGAGCATCAATAAAGCTTTTAAGAAGAATTGATAAAAACATAGTTGCTATTCAAAGTTTTGCTGATGGGCGTTTAGGTTGTGGTACTATTTACAAAGCGTCAAATTTTAAGTATTATGGATTTCATCTTACAAGATTTTTGCGAAATAAAAGAACCGAGGAATATGTACACGAGCAGATACTGACAAACACAACTTCACCAACTGGCTATTTACGTAATAATATAGCGTATTTAATTGGAGATACTGAGACTTATCAAGTACGTACATATAGGTATATCTATCCATTATGTAAACATTTTAAGTTTAACCGAAAAGAACTTCCTTACCCTGAGTACAACAAAGGTATAGACTTATGCGAGTGGAAAAGAGATAAAGAAAAGATTAAGGAAAGGATAGTGACATTATTAAATAGAGTGGTATAAATTTAAAGGGTGTTTAATTACAGATTAAACACCCTTTAAATTATTGGAGTTCCACTATTTTTTTATTGTAGAATCTAGTTGCTGTTGCAGATTCAAAGCCTAGCAATCTGCAGAATAAATCAACACAATAATAAGCCTTCTGTATAATGTCTTTGTAGTTATTCCAAATGGTAGACCAAAGCTCGTCCTCGTCTTTACAGTTATAGTGAGCTAGCTGCAGGTAAATATCAATGTATCTGTTGTAATACATATCGTTTGTCCATGCAGCAGACTCTCTGTACTTTGTGTATTCAAGAGTAGTAACCTTAAGAGTGTTTTTAGCTTCAACATCGGCCACAATATTGTAATACCTTGCAATGTTTTGTTTTACAGCAATTAGTACAAGTTGCTCAATGTCGTCGTTCTGTCTGTCTCCTTGCAATACAGCTTCAACAGTACGCACGCTTTTTTCGGTGTGTAAAGCAATGTTTGCTTTATCTTCTTTGCTTAAAATGCCTCTAAAGGCTTGTAGTTGTACAGTAGTAATATTCATACTCAATAGTTTGTAGTGTTATTACTACAAATTAAATCAAAATACAAAAGCAAGTCAACCTTTGATTGTGCTCTTTTTCTTTGATTTAAGAGAGGTGGGTTTTTACGCTTTATAATTATTACAGAGGTAATAAATGATTACTCAAGGGTTTCTTAATCCAGTATGATTGTAAATAGAATCGTAAAATCTAGGTAAAATGTAGTAGTTTTACCACACGGAAATTAGCAGAATTGTTATAACAAAAAATGTACTTTTTGCGATTATAAAAATGTACTTTTGGTTTTGCCGATTATAAAGAATGTAAAAAAACTGATAAACAAAAAAAAGGCTGCCCTTAATGAGCAGCCCTTTGTTATGATATAAAAATAGTAATTACTCCTTAATAAAACGCTTAGTTATTTCTCCTTCAGAAGTAAATGCCTTAAGGATATACATACCCGATTTAAGATCGGCAACATTAATTGTTGATACCGATGCATTAATATCAGAAGAATAAACTATAACACCAATAACATTTACAATGTTAACTCTACTAATAACAACACTACTATTTAATTGTAAAGTTGATTTAACAGGGTTAGGATATAACGTTACTTTAGAAACTAAATCTTTGTTAATAGAAGTTGTTTTAACCTCGGTAATAGTTATTGTAAACTCTTTTTCTACAAAAGCACCTGCTTTATCTGTTGCTTTAGCTTTAACTATATACGATGATTTAGTCTTGAAATCGAAAGTTACTTTTGTTACAAGCTTATCGCCTTTAACTTCAAACTCATTAGAATTAACAGAGTAAGTTAGTTCGTCGTTAGCATCAACATCGGTAGCAGATAGTGTTCCAACTTCTGTTCCAACTGTTGCATCCTCTGGTATTACAGAATTTGAAAGAGTTATTGCAGAAGGAGCATTATTTGAGTTCCCTACATTAACAGTATAATCTTCGGCACTACCATACGATATTTTACCCCAAGATTCAGGCTCTGCACTATACTGACAAGCAATACGCATTGTAGTAGCTCCCAATTTAGCATTTAAAGGTATTAAAATATCTTTGGAAAGATTTCCTGCTCCTGTATGCTCTCCTAATGAATATTTTTCTGTTTCCGAATCGAACCAACCATCGCAGTTCCAATCAATCCATGCACAATAGTTGTATTTGTAATTTCCACCTGGATCAACACTTAGTTTTAGAGAATAAGTATCATCTGGGTTAACAGCTGTAGAAATGGATGTAAAATCAGTATAACCATTATTTCTTACAGCTGTATTGTTAATAGTATTAAATACCGCACTCTTAATATCAGCTTCTACGCTTTTAAAAGTGTAAGAAAGATATTGTCTATGATTAAGAGTTGTTCCTTCTGTCACAGGTATATCACCTTCTGTTAGATAGTCGATACTACTACCTTCATTTGTAAAAGGATAAATTTTGAAATAATATTTAGTGCTACTCTTTAATCCTTGAACAATACCAAATTCTTCGCCTTGAGCAACTACAAGAGCTCTATTTTCGTTTTCAACAACACCATCAACTGGAGCTACAATAGCATCGGCACTTACATCACTCCACTTAATTACATAACCCCAAGGCAAAACATCACCCTTAGAGTCTGTCCAGCTCAAAGCCATCCATGTACTTAATGGAATACTTACACCAAAACCAGATACATGTTCAGAAGGGCTATCGCAGAATGTCTGGAAACTCATCTCTTTACCATACGATATTCCCATTTCGTTAATAGCATATGATCTATACGAATACTTAGTATTTTTAGTTAATCCTGTTACTGCAAGTGAAAAATCATTACCTGCTATTGAAGGATCTTCAATATTAATATCATTTACTGTTGGTAATGAATGATTAGCAACAGCAAAACCGCGCTTAGTGATAGCTGTTTTACCATCTGAAATAACTTTAGCCGATAAAGTTGCTCCATCAAAACCCAAGTTAGAAACATCTCCTGTTTGAACACAAGGTACCCCCTTAACAAAAACAACACTATAATCCTCTACCTGACCATACGTTGGAGAATAACATCCATCTGTTATTGGCATTCCCGAATACTCATCAATAACCCTAAGACGTAATAGTTCGCCCATTGTTACATCATAAGGTAAAACTATAGCAACTGTTTTTTCTCCTTTAAATTCTGAGAAATATACTAGCATTTCATCCTCAGAGAAATCTCCATCTTTATTTAAATCTAAATAAACTTTTGTATGTTCTGGATTTACTGATCCAACTGTTATTGAAATATCATAAGAATAACCTGGCATAACATTTGTGAAAGCTGTACCCGAAAAATCCATATAACCACCATCTTGAACTGCGTTACCTGATGATTGATTGATCTCTGCCAAAGCAAATTTCTGAATACCAAACCCATAATTATTGGCCAAATTATTTGTCTGCGGCTGACAACTAGCACCATTTGCCTTATCATATACAGTAATATAATTATCTTTTGATACACTGTTTGAGCCATTCTCGTTTGTAGATTGAAGCATTACAGTATATTGTCCTGCTTTTGTATACTTAACTTGTGGATTTTGCGAGGTTTTTACTGTTCCTTCAACAAACTCTATATCATCAGATCCAAAATTCCATAACCATGATGTAGGAGAATATTTAGAATTATCTACAAAATTAACAACACTATTTTCACCTATGATAAGTGTTAATGGAGAAGCTGAAAATTGAGCAAGGGGAGCATTAGTACAACCCTGAACTAAATACTCTTTTTCTATTGGATCGTAATCTTGTGCCGAAATTGTAATAACAGCTTTAGCAATATTATCAATAGCGCCAAAAGTAAGGTCTGCAACACCATTTACAGCATTAACTTTAGCTAAAATATTTCCGTCTTGCACTAACGTAACAAGCGCATTTGGTAAAGAGATATTTTTAATTTGTAAAGAAGTTGCACCACATGTAATTTCTGTAGGAAACTCTGCTGTTATTGCTTTTGGCTTTTCAACCCAAATCTTCATTGCTGGGTCGCCAAAATAATGAAACAGTCGGTAAGTATAAATTCTATTCTCTTCGTTTGAATCCCA
>JAFGOQ010000208.1 GCA_016926405.1 Bacteroidales bacterium | reverse complement strand
ATAATAAGGATGGCTTTTTGGAATATGCCAATCAATCTGCTAAAAAATATTTCTCGTTGAAAGATGAAATAAGTACTAGTTATTTATTGAAAATAGCGCCTCATACTAATGGTAAGTTCTCTTATCTTTCACCTGAAGGCGAAAAAAAGATTTTTTTTAAGAACGATATTAAGTTTGATTTATTTGGTAGTGAAATACCTCTTTCGGTAATTATTGATTATACAGAAACAGAGAAGATTAGGGAGCGAGAAAGAAACGAAGCTCAAACCAAGGCCGATTTTCTTGCTCGAATAAGTCACGAAATAAGAACACCACTTAATGGAGTAATTGGTTTAACAAACAATATTTTAACTACCGAACTAAATGAAGAACAGCTTGAAGACTTGTTGTTAATAAAAAAATCATCCGATCTTCTTCTAAATATTTTGAATGATGTTCTGGATGTTTCGAAAATAGAAGCTAATAAAATGAAGTTAGAGGAGGTTAGCTTTAATTTATTTGAGGCTATTGAATCAACTCTAAAACTCTTTATTATCCGTACTGAAGAGATTGGAATAAGTTTAAAATTAACAGTGTCTGATGATCTGCCAAACCGAATTATTGGCGATCATTATAGGTTAAAGCAGATAATAAATAACATAATTGGCAACTCTATTAAATTTACCTCAAAGGGAGAAATTGATTTAAATGTTGATTTAATTGGTATTGACAATGGTTATGCTTATTTGCGATTTCTTTTTGAGGACTCGGGGATTGGAATAGCAAAAGATCAGATTGATACAATTTTAAAATCGTATGTTCAAGGTAATAATGCTATAGCTAGGTTGTATGGTGGAAGTGGTTTGGGTTTGTCAATAACAAAGCATTTGGTAGAGATGATGGGTGGAAATTTAGTTATTAGTAGTCCGTCGTCGATAGGTGAAAAGTACGGAACACAAGGTACTTCGGTTTCATTTGTGTTGAAATTATTTGTCGATAATTCAATTGCTTATAGGGAAGATAAAATGCCTTATACAGGAAATAATATTATAGTTAACGATATTTCAAATAACTCTGTCTTTACCGACCATTATAAAAAGCTTTTTTCAGACGTTAAAATAACTAAGTATGTTGTTTCCAGTGTTAATAATCTTATTGATGAAATAAATAGTGATTTAGATAAGGACAATTGTCAAGTTATTTTAGTTGAACACTCGCAACAGACAAATGGTATTGAAATAGCTTCAAAAATTAAGGGTAATATTAATTCACATAATGTAATAATAATTATGATCTCCCGTGAATTAATGCCAGTTAGCCTAATTGAGTGTCGGAAAAAAGGGATTGATTTTGTTTATTATGAACCTTTCGATTTTTTTGAATTACTATCCGATTTATCGTCGTCATTAGGAACCAAAATTGAGAGAATTGAGGATTCGAAAAAGAAATATAATTTGCCAAAGACTCTGAAAATACTTCTTGCAGAGGATAATATTATTAACCAAAAGGTGGCATTAGGTTTATTTAAAAACTTAGGTTATACCAATGTTGATGTTGTTGTAAATGGTGAAGAGGCGGTTGAAAAAGCACTTCAAAACAATTACGATTTTATTTTTATGGATATAGTTATGCCTGTTATGGACGGAAATCAGGCCACTAAGGAACTTCGAAATAAAGGTGTTCTGACACCAATAATAGCTATGACAGCAAATGTCGATAGTAAAGATATTGCCGAGTCGTTAAATATAGGGGTTAATGCTTATATCACTAAACCTGTAACAAAAGAGCGTATTAAACAGTTTATTTCCGATTGGGTTAGCAACAATAAATAATATTATTTAACCGATATTAAATAGCTGATACCTATTCCTATAAAAGCATTTGTATTGTAGTTTTTACTAATTACTCTTTCGTCATTTTTTGAAGGGTGAAATGTTAAATCGGTAAAACTATTGAAGTATGATAATTCCAATTTTAAATTGGAGCTAAATTTATACCCTAACGATACTCTACCTCCAACATCAATATTGTTAACTGTTGCAATATCTTCTAAAGTGAAATAGGCAAGTTTTGGGTTGTTATCGGTTTTGCGTTGTATGTAATCGTTCGCTTTTAAGAGTATATTAACTTGTGGGCCAACACCTATAAAAAAGTTGTTAACAGTAAACTCAACCTGAACAGGTATTGTAAGGTAATGAAGCTTATATGTATGAGTTTCTAAAGTTATTTTATCGCTTGAAGGGTTAGTGTTAGTCATGTCAGAACCATAATAACCATATCCAAGACCTGTTAATAATGTAATATCTTTATTAAACAACCACGAGCCAACTATCTCTAAATTTACCGAAGGCTTAAATTCGCCAGGTATTTCATAAAATTTACCATATACATTGCTAATACCAACAATTGTTCTTCCCCCAACTTCTATTGAACCTATTCGAGCTCTCTTACCGTATGATTTTCTACGAGTTTTTCCTGATGCTTCGTTAGTGCTCCAAATCAGGATAATAATTGCTAATAGAACAGTTGCTTTTCTCATGGAATTCAATTTAAAATATCAAACGTAAATTTGTACATATTGTTACAAATATATGTATTCATTTCAATATTTTATTTGACAAATGGAAATATCTTATTTAAATTGACTTGGTTACAGCACTCTTACAAATAAACATATGAAAGAAGTATTTGGAAATATCACTAAACTAGAGACACTTATTAGCTTGACTGCAAATATTATTCCTGGAACTTTAGTACTAGAGAGTCAAGAGCCTTATCCTGGATATCATTATAGTTATTTGCCAAATACAGTCAAGCCACAATCGCTATTTCTTATAACAAACGAAAAGTTTGATGCGGAAAAAGTTTATAGGTTAGCTAAAAAAGTTAAACAAAATTTTGCTGATGAATTTCAGGCTGTTCCTTGTGTGTTGGAGTTTTTTAACTTGACGTTGTACGGAATAAGAATTAAATATTTGGCAGATTACTCTTTACTGGAAAAATTGCAACAGTCTTTTGTTGATGTTGGAGTGAAGTTTAAAAAGCATAAAAAAGTTGGTGGTGCGGCTTTTATTAAAGTTCGTAAAAACATTCAATTTACCGACTTTGTTGACGACTGTTATAAGTGTCCTAAGGATCCGAATAAATATTACTTTTTCATTGATAAAAAATTAGAATTTGATGAGTTCGACCAAATTACCCGACATGTAAAGAATAATACAATTGATAATAACTTTGATGCAGCTATTGGTGCTATTTATTCAAATTTCGAAATGGTTGACTTAATCAGACTAGTAGGTGTTTTTAATTTCGAGAGTATCATTAAGATCAGAGATGCTTATCGCAAAGAGATAAAGAAATTATAATTTTTGGATTAAAAACAAAGGCTTGCTTTAGAAAAAAGCAAGCCTTTGTTTTTACTAAAACAGTTTCTTTTTCGATTTGGTAACCACAAAGTCTTTTAAATAGAAAGGCTCGAAATAGGCCACATCTTCAAATATATTATTGTTGAATTTTTCGAGAGCTAAAGTTCCCATTTTATCGGCACTTGGGTAAATATTATCTACTAGAATAACATTTTCCGACGTTATTACCTCTTTGCACTTTGCAGCGCCATTACCACCAATGTAAAGTTTATTATCCTGGTAGAATTCCGAATATGAATTTTCGTCAATAATATCGGCCGAAATATCTTTTAATACTTTTCTGTCTTTATCAAAAAACGACGAGTATATTTCCATTCTTCTAGCATCAATCATTGGAGCAAAGATGGCATTGCTTTTATCTTCAACAGATTCCATTATTGTTTGAGCCATCAATTCTAATGTATTAACGGCTATTAGCTTAGCGCTTGCTCCGTAACAAATTCCTTTTGCAGCCGAAACACCAATGCGTAACCCTGTATAAGAACCTGGTCCCATGCTTACCGCAACTGCATCAATTTCATTTGGATCTGTATTCGATTCGTTAAGAATTTCTTCAATAAATACAGTAAGTAAAGTAGCATGCGATTTTTCGTCGGTGCTAAGTTTTGTATTAATACAACGATTGCCCTTAAAAAGGGCAACCGAACATATATTTGTGCTTGATTCTATACAAAGAATAACTGGTTGTTTCATTCCAACATATATTTTTAACTAACGCTGCGAATTAACGACTTTTTTTTTTCAGTTTCAACTTTCATTCCATCTTTTAGCTTTTTTGTAATAGCACTATACGGACCTGTTATAACTGTTTTAGTAGAATCGATACCAGATACAATTTGAATAAATTTATCGTCTTGAATAGCTGTTTTTACCTCAATAGACGAAATAGTTTGGTCTTCGTTAAGAACAAAAACAACCTCTTTCATTGACGCTCTGTCTTTTTCAATTTCTTCGTCGTTAACTTCGGTCATCCTTGATTCTTGTAAATCGTTGTTGTCTTTTTGTCCCATACCGCTTTCTGGGTTTCTTACTGTAACAGCCTGAATAGGTACCGAAAGAGCTCCATATACTTGATTTGTACGAATGTCAACAGATGCCGACATACCTGGGCGGAAAGGGTTTTTACCATTCTTAAGATTTTTATATGAATCTTCAAGAATAAGGATTTTTACATCGAAAGTAGTAACCTGATCGGCACTGCTCCCAGTTACGCTAGCAGAATTAGCTATCTCTGTTACAATTCCTGTAAATTTATGATCGATATAAGCATCAATTTCAATATCAGTAGTGTCGTTTAATTTAACTTTAACAATGTCGTTTTCGTTAACATCAACCTTAACTTCCATTCTGTTTAAATCAGCAATGCGTAAAAGCTCAGTTCCAGCCATTTGAGCTGTACCAACAACACGCTCGCCTGATTCAATATTTAATTTCGAAACAGTTCCACTTATTGGCGCGTAAATAGTGGTTTTTGATAGGTTCTCGTTAGCCTCTTTTAGTGAAGCTTCAGAGCTTTTAACGCCAAATTGTGCAGCTTCTAAATTAGCTTTTGATACGTTAAATTGCGATAATGAACCTTCGTATTCAGCATCTGAAATAGCTTTCTGATCCCAAAGTTTTTTGCTACGCTCGTAAACAAGTTTGTTTGTTTCAAATTGTGCTGTTGCCGATGATAGTTGTGCTTTTGCAGTGTTTAACGATGCAGTAGCACGTTCTTTCATTGAAATGTAAGTGTCTGGTTTTATTTTAAGTAATAAATCGCCTTTGTTTACAAAATCACCTTCTTTTACACGTAGGTCAACAATTTCGCCCGATACATCGGGACTAATCTTAACCTCTGTTTCTGGTTGGATTTTACCATTGGCTGTAACTTTTTCAATAATTTGTCTTAGTTCAGCTTTTTCGGCAGTTACTGTTAACAGTTTCTCTTTACCGAATGTGCCGCTCTTTTTCCCTACTATTGCAACAATTATAAGTACAATAACAACTGCAACTAGGATATAGGATATTTTTTTACCTTTCATGGTTATGTGATTTTTATTGTTTTAAAGATATAGGATTTCCGCGATAAAAGTCTAATATATTGGTTTTAAATACATATTCGTATTTTGCCTGTATTAAATCCGACTCGGCTTTTATTAATCTGTTTTTTGCCTGATTGTACTCTAATGTATTTACCATTCCAACAGTGTATTTCTCTTCGGTGTATCTGAAAGCTTCTTTTATTGCAAGTACCGATTTTTCCGACGAGTGATATTTTTTTAGAGCTGCTGAAGCATCGTAGAAAGCTTGTTGAACTTTTTTAAGAACATCTTTTTTGGTGCTCTCTAATTGAAGCATCGATTGGTTTTGTGCAATTTTAGCCTTTGCTACACGAGTTCTGGTTTGTAAGCCATTTAATATTGGAATTGATAATCTGAATCCTAGATATGAACTTTTATTATCCTTAAACTGATCTATAAAACCATAGTCTTGAGAAATCATTTGAGAATACAAAGCCATTGACATTACAGGATCGCCTGTTCCACTAACATAACCTATCTGACGAGCTGTTGCTGGAGAATTTAAATCAGGAATTGTTCTTGTCTTTTGTAAACTTGAATATCTTGAATTCATACCTGCTGAAAGCGATAATGTAGGATAGTATCCTCCACGAGCAATCTGTAAGTTCTTTTCTTGAATATCAACATTAAGTTCAGCAGAAGCAATTTCTGGCATTGTAGATAAGGCCATAGAATAAGTAGACGAAATATCGTTAAGTTGTTTGGCGTGCTCTTCAATAGTAATATTAGGAACCTCGATTTCAAAACCTACTGGCGATTCAAGTTCTAAAAGCTGTGTTAATTGAACTATAGATAAATCGAGTTGGTTTTGATAAGTAACTACGTTGTATTCCTCTTGTGCTGCTTGAGCTTGTATTTCAAGTAAATTTCCTTGAGGTAGGCTTCCTGCATCAACAAGCTTTTTAGTGCGTTCAACTTGTAGTTTAGTAACTTCAAGCTGATTTTGAGTGCTTGTTAAGATATCTGTGTTAAAAAGAATTTGTAAAAATGCAGAAGTAACATTTATAGAAATGTCATTTTGTATTTTTTCTAAATTTTTTAATCCAGCCATTAAATCTAGCTTAGCTCTTTTTATAGAGTTTATTTTTTGTAAGCCCGAAAATAGAGTTAGACTTGAGCTAATATTGAAGTTTGACGATTGTATTGTTTCGTTATCGGTAAACTGATAAGTTGTTTCATCAAGAGCTCTACCACTGTTAAATGAGTGCGATGCATCGGCATTAAGAGTAGGCAGTAAATTTGCTTTACTTTGTAGATGATCTTTTTTGTTAATATCGAGCTGAAGCTTTTGTTGCTTGATCTGAATATTATTCTCTAAAGCGTGCTGGATACATTTCTCTAGTGTCCATTTCTCTGTTTGAGAGAAGGCTGTACTGCCTATTATTAGCAGAGCCATCGATAGTGTAAATAATTTTTTAATAGTGTTCATATTTTAAAAAGATTGTTTTTGTGAGTTAAACAGTGTGTATGATTATTTTTTGAAAAGAAGGTTTAATAAAAACCAAAATATAATTATTACTAATCTTTGTTTGATAAAAGTAATTATGTAAGTATATTATGCCGCTTTTAAAGACAAAATATTATTGTGTAATAAGAAATTATTAAAAATACTCTTAAGATATGAAGATCCGCTTATCTGTTAGACAAAAAATTATGCTTGCTACTATTGGGACAAGTATAACATGTTACATTATAGCAATGTTTTATATTGCAACGATAGCTCGTCGGAATGCCTATAACGATGCTATTAGTTTGGCAAATCAGAGTGCTAAGAATGCCGGTATTGAGATTGAAAACATTTTGAATGCAGAGTTTGCTTCTGCTCGTACTTTAGCATCGGCATTTTCAATTTATCCTACTATGGAGCGGAAAGAATGGGAGAAAGTTTATACTCAAATGTACGCTCCTGTATTAAGTAGCTCGCCAAATGTTTATTCTGTTTGGGATAGTTGGGAACTTAATGTGATAGATTCTACTTGGGATAAGCCAACTGGTAGACTTGTTAATACTGTATGGAGAGAAGGCGATAAAATTAAGTCGGATCAAAAACTTAGAAGCCTTGATTTCGATCCTCCTATATATAAGAATTTCAAAGAAAATAAAATAGAACATATAGAAGAACCATATGAAGATGTTTTTACCGACGGTAAATCGGAAAAGCTTTTGATGACTTCGCTGATGGTTCCTGTTTTTGCTGATAAAGTTTTTACTGGTCTTGTTGGTTTTGATATTACTCTTAATAAGTTGCAAGATATTGTTAAAAAAATTCATCCTTTCGAAGATAGTTTTGGTTTTTTGGTTTCAAATAAAGGGATTATTGCTGCACATGCTTCCGAAGAACTATTAAATAAATCAGTAGACGAGCTTTTTCCTGATAAAGCGGAAGAGAATAAAATTCTTGAAAAAATTGAAAATGGAATAGCCTTTAATATCAAAGAAGAGTTGACTCAGGGCGGATACAACTATGTAACTTTTGTTCCAATTAAAATTGGTCGCACAACTACACCTTGGTCAATAGTTGTTTCGGTACCTTCAATAATTATTAATCAAAAAGCCGACAAGGTTTTCTACACCTCGATAATTGCAGCAGTTATAATGTTTTTTGTACTGCTATTTGTAATCTTATATATCTCAAATACTATTACCAAGCCAATCACTAGTTTTACTCAATCGTTGAAAGATTTAGCTAGAGGTGTTATTAGTGATAAATTAAAGATTAAATTAAATACAGGCGATGAGTTAGAGGAGATGTCTATTGCTCTTTCCGATTGTGTTGATGGCCTTAATGCTAAAGCCGAATTTGCACGATCTATTGAACATGGTCATTTGGATACAGAGTTAAAACTTCAGAGTAACGACGATGAGTTGGGGCAATCGTTGGCAAAAATGCAAGAGAGTCTTATTAGTGCTAAAAAAGCTGAGGAATTACGAAATCAGGAAGATAAAATTGCTGCCTGGATTAATGAGGGGCTTAATAGTTTTGCTAATATTCTACGTCAATCGCATGAGAATATTGAAGAGCTTTCGTATATATTGATTTATAATTTAGTTAAAACATTAGATGTAAATCAGGGTGGTATATTCCTTATTAATAATGACGATTATGCTGAGCCTGTGCTTAATAGGATAGCATCGTATGCTTTCGACAGAAGGAAATATGAAAAGAAATCGTTTAAAATGGGCGAGGGGCTTGTTGGTGCTTGTGCTATTGAAGAAGAGAGTATTTACATTGAAGATGTGCCAGATGATTATATTGAAATAATATCGGGTCTTGGGGGAGCTAATCCAAGTGCTATATTGTTAATGCCTATTCGTCACGAAAATCAGGTTTTAGGAGTTATAGAGTTGGCTTCATTCAAAAAATTACCTAAACATTATATCGATTTTGTTGATCAGGTGGCTCGTAATATTGGTCTTACTCTGCTAAATGTAAAGAATACCGAAAGAACCAATGCCTTGTTAACTCAAAGTAAGCAACAATCTGAGGAGTTGGCTGCTCAGGAAGAAGAGATGCGTCAGAATTTAGAAGAATTACAGGCTACTCAAGAAGAGGCTTCACGAGTTAGAGTGGAGCAAGATTGTTTGTTCGAGGCTCTTACCCAGACTCACTATATTGTTGAGTACGATAATAAAGGTCATGTTTTATCTCTTAACGATAAAATGATTAGAGAGCTTAATATTAATAAGGAGGAGATGATTGGCACTCATCATAAAGATTCGATGATTTTTACCCAAGAACAGGAAAACGATTATGCCGACTTTTGGGATCAACTAAGAAAAGGAGTTGTGAAAACTTCTATACAAAAAATACAACGAGGTAGTAAGGAGTGGATTTTATCGGAAATTTATTCTCCAATAACTAATGCTTCGGGCGAAGTGGTTAAAATAGTAAAGCTGGCACAAAATATTACCAAAGATGTTCTGAATTAGAAAATTTTTGGCGTTTGTGTTGTGTTAAGTAATTAAAACACTATATTGTAACCGCTTTACATACCTTAGAATAACCTATTTTTGGGCTTGCGTTTGAGAAAACCGAAGCCCTTTTTTTTATATCCCTATTTCTACTTTGTATCCGTTGTGTTTTCTTATATTAAAAACTGTGTTATTCCCGAAAATAAGATATTGTCCTCTTATTCCTATTAATGTTTCTGTAATTATGGGTTTCTTATCTAATCCTACCGATGTTACTTTCTTTGGATATTCTAAAACAGGGTACTCAATATCTGTTTGATTTTGTTCTTCGAAAGAAAACTCTCTTAGTTCTGCTGGAAGTAAATTTATTGCCTTCTCTTTTTCGTCAAACAAATCAATAGAGTTGTCTTGGAAATTGGTTAGCATTTTTCGCCAATTTGTTTTGTCGGCAAAATGTTTTTTAAGTTCTAACTCGGTAACCCCTGCCAAATATCTATTTGGCGTTTTACATATAACAATTGCACGAGTAGCTCCTTGATCTATCCATCGGGTAGGGATTTGTGTTGCGCGTGTTACACCTACCTTTAATCCTCCCGAAAATGCTAAATAAACATAATGGTCAACTAACGAATTCTTTTTTGCCCATTCCATATCTCTCGCTATTCCTAGGTGCGATTGATCTAATTCTGGTTTTATAATTGAAGGATCGGCTTCCGGTACAGTAGTAAAACATGGATAGCAATATCCCTGTCCAAACGATGTTTTAGTTTTCCTTCCGCAGTGAATACAATTTATCTCGTTTTTATATTCTATAGTAATCTCTTTTCCTATTAATGAGTTAATGTCAATTCGTTTATCAGGTGTGTTTAGCGAATATATTACTTTGTTATCGCTAAGTACAGTGCTCATTTTTAACAAGTTTGTAATCATGGTTGTTGTCGTTTTTTATGTTGTTGAAGCTACTAAAAATATTTTTAGATAAATAAATATTGAAAAATTAGTACTATGTATTGCAAAGTACCAAAATATTATTGTATGTTTGTATTACAATGTTCATTGTTTAGGATTGTACTAGGTGAACACTGTTTGTTTATTTAGAATTAAAATTTAGAACTATGAAGAAAACATGTACAGCTAATATTAATGGAGTAGTTTTTAACATCGACGAAGATGCTTATCAATTACTCAACGATTATCTTAAATCTGTTAGAAAACAGTTTGATAATGAAAGAGAGCCTGGTGATGTAATGCAAGATATTGAAGATCGTATTGCCGAACTTTTGCGCGATAGAATGTCTTCGCCTTATGCAGTTATTACAATTAATGATGTTAGATATGTCATTTCTGTTATGGGAAATCCTTCCGATTTTTCCGAGGATCCAGATCAGTATGTTAAATCGCAGCATCGAAAGTTATATCGAAATCCCGATGATAAAGTATTGGGTGGAGTTTGTTCCGGCTTAGGGGTTTACTTTAATATGGAGAGTTGGATTGTTCGTGTGTTGTTTATAATTTTTGTTGCCGTTGGAGGTGCTGGTGGATTAATATATTTAATACTATGGCTTGTTGTTCCTGAGGCATTAACATCGTCGCAAAAGCTCGAAATGCAAGGTAAACCTGTTACTCTCGATAATCTTATTAATTCGGCAAAAGCAGAGTTTAATAACTTAAAAGATAGGGTTAAACGTCGTTAACAGCTTTGTTTTTCGGTAATAGAAAACTGTAATAAATATTAAGAGAACCTATTAAAACCATTAAATATGAGTTTAGAAAATACAAAAGCCCAAATGCGAAAGGGAGTTCTTGAGTATTGTATATTATCAATTCTTCAAGAGGGCGATGCTTATTCGTCGGCAATAATTAATAAGCTAAAAGAGTCGGAACTGATTGTTGTTGAAGGAACTCTTTATCCTTTGTTAACACGTCAGAAGAACGCGGGTTTGCTTAGCTACCGCTGGGAAGAGTCGACACAGGGGCCACCACGAAAATACTATTCGTTAACCGATGAGGGACGAGAAGCTCTTGACGAGCTCGATAAATCGTGGAAAGCACTTGTTGATGCCGTTGCATCTCTACGAAACGAAAAATAGTTAAAACGCCTTATAATTAATGATATGAAGAAGACCCAAAAAGTAAATATTAGCGGTGTGGTTTTTAACATCGACGAAGATGCATACCACTGCTTAGATAATTATTTGAACCAGATAAGCGCTCGTTTTGCCAATCTAGACGAGGCTCAGGAGATTGTTAGCGATATTGAGCAGCGCATAGCTGAACTTTTCCACGAGAAAGGAAAAAGTGGAGAGTATATTGTTACTATCGACGATGTAAACGAAGTAATTTCAATTCTTGGTTCGCCATCAGATTATTCCGATACTGACGCCGAGCAGCCAAGTTTTATGCGTAAAAAGCGAATGTATCGCGATATTGACAACTCTATAATTGCCGGTGTTTGCTCGGGATTAGGAAATTATTTTAAGATAGATATCTCTATAGTAAGAGTGTTAATTGTAATTCTGTCGTTTTTCGGACTTGGCACAGGGTTGTTAGTGTACGGATTGTTGTGGATTATTATTCCGCCAGCAATTACCCCAACTCAAAAGCTTGAGATGCATGGGCAAGAGTTTAATTTAGGATCGATAGAGCATAAAATTGCTACTAAAGTAAATCAGGCTAAAGAGAGTAGTCTGTTTGATAAAATTGTTAATGGTCTGGGTAAGATTGTACTAATGTTTGGTAAGTTTTTGTACATAATACTTCGAGCAGTTTTAATAATTATAGGAATAACTCTTGTATTAACTGGAATAGCTTTTATTGTAACTCTATTGATAGCTCTTTTTCATGGCGGCGATATCTTCTCGTACAATGGATTTCCTCTGTTTAACGATATCTCTACAGTAATACTGTCGCATTTTACTTCGGTAAGTATGTTTGTTACATTGGCTATTACTGCTTTCTTAGTTGTTTTTATTCCTTGTGTTCTGATTATATATGCTGGATTACGCATTATCTTCCGTTTTAAATCGTCTGATAAGGCATTAGTTCTTTCTAGTGTTGCAATATGGTTTGTTGCAGCAATTGTATTTGGTATTTCTGTTGCATTAATAGCTAAAGATTTTGCACGTGAGCGTAAATCTATTACCTATGTTGACAATACTACGGAGATAGAAAATCTTCATATTGTTACATTGCCTCTTTCCGAGAATGTAGATATAAATAGACATGCTACTCTTTCTATCGACGATTTCTCGCTTTATACTAGCGACGATGGATCTAAACTTTATATTGAACCAGAGTTGCATATTTACAGAGCTAATGGCGACAATGTTAAGATAGAAATTGTTAAAAAAGCAAGTGGCGCTACTAAGCTTATAGCTTCTGAGAATGTTGAAAAAATTGATTTCGATTACACATTAAGAGGCGATACTCTCTTCTTAGATCAGATTTTTGGATTAAAAGATTATAGTAAGTTCCGTGGTCAGGAAGTTGATGTTTATGTTTACATACCTAAAGGAAAAGGGGTGTCGTTAAATCAAGAGTCGTTCAATATACTCGATTATTCGTGGTCGGTAAGTAATATTTACTACAATCAACGACCCGATAAAATAAATATTATGGGTAAAAACGAGCTTAACGAGGATAACTAATAATACAAAAAGCAGAAAAATAATGAGAGAGCCGAAAACTCTCTCATTTTTCTTAAAAACATTTTTGATTAATTTTTAGAGAGTTATGTTATGTTGCCCAAAAGAGTGCGAAAAAAAATGTTTTTTTTCTTAACAAAGCTCTTGCAGCAAAAAAAAATATCTCTATATTTGCATCGCATTTGACACCAATAGCGGTTGAAATGCGAAACATGATTGACCTATGGTGTAATGGTAACACAGCAGATTTTGATTCTGTCATTCTAGGTTCGAGCCCTAGTAGGTCAACACAAAAAAGCCTTATAACGAAAGTTGTAAGGCTTTTTTACTTTTGTATGCTTTTTTTATAAAGTTTTATTTGTAAAAATGGCTGCTTAAGAACATTATGTTTTGTGGTACTTGTTGTTATATTTGGGATATGTACAAATCTCAATTGCTATGGAAGGTATTCAAAAAGTAAAGTTTAGTAAAAGAATTAAATTATCCCATCGATTTAATTTTTTAATAACCGCATCGGTTGTTTCAATAGTTATTTTTGCTGCGCTTTTTTATAAGGGGCAGACTAATCTACGGAATATAGCTACAAAGAGTCTTATACAAGTTATCGATTCAACCGAACATGTAAAGGTTAAGAATGCAGTTCAACTTGTTGGTTCATCTATTTCAAAGGGTATACACGATTTTAATTTATCGGGCGATTCGGTCTTGTATAACTTTGTTAAAGTTTATCTAGAGGATCTAAAATATGAAGATGATAAGTCGGGATATTTCTTTGTCTATAGAGGGACAACTTGTTTTTTCTTATCAGAAAACAAAGACCTTGAAGGGCGCGATTTAGTTGATGCTGTTGACGAAAAAGGTTTACGTTTTGTTGAAAAAGAGTATAACCTTGTTAAAGAAGGGGGTGGTTTTGTAACCCATTTTATGAAAAAGCCAGGTGCTGGTGCTGTCGAGAAAATATCTTATGTTGAGCCTATTAAAGGAACCGATCTTTGGATTGGCTCGGGTGTTTATACCGATAATATTAAAGAGGTAGAAGCCTCAATTAGTAACACTATTATTTTAAACTCTGTCAGCATTAATACATCGGCTTTTTATATTGCTCTGTTTTTAATGGCCGTTATTATTTTTATTAGTCTTAACACTAAAAAGTTTATAGCAAAACCAATTAAAAAAATAACCGAGATTACCGACAATATGGCTTTAGGAAAGCTAGAGCTTATGGAACACGATAATCACGACGAGATTAAAACTATTAGCGACTCTATTAATAATTTGGTGACAAATTTAAGAGGTACTGCTGTTTTTGCCGAAAATATTGGTTCTGGGAATTTTGATGCCGACTATAGTAAAGCATCGGAATTTGATGTTATTGGTAAATCGCTTTTAGATATGCGCGATAGCCTTAAGCTAGCTAAAGAGGCCGAGCAAGCTAGAATAGAGGAGGAGCATAAGCGTAATTGGATTATGAATGGACATAATCTTATTGCCGATATCTTACGAAATAATCAGCACGATTTAAAGACCCTT
>JAFGOQ010000207.1 GCA_016926405.1 Bacteroidales bacterium | reverse complement strand
ATTATTCTAATTCCCACTCGAAACCATCTTTAGTATCTTTTATAATAACTCCAAGAGCTTTCAGTTCGTCGCGTACTTTGTCTGATGTTGCCCAATCCTTATTTTGCTTGGCTTGTTGGCGTATGTTTAGTAATAGATCAATTAACGATTCGGTAAGTTTGCCACTTGCTCCAGCTTCGTTATTTTCCGATACTAAACCTAAAATATCGAAAACAAAAGTTTTATATAATTCTTTCATTTCTGCCAAATCACTATCAGAAATAGTTGCTTTCCCGTCTTTAATTGAGTTAATAATTTTAACACCATCAAAAAGATGAGAAATAAGAATTGGACAGTTTAAATCGTCGTTAATAGCTTGGTAGCATTTTTCTTTTATTTCCGAAAGATTAAACGACGACTTGTCTGACGCTTTTAGCTTTTCTAAAGTATTTAAAGCAGTAAATAGTCGTTGCATTCCTTTCTCGGCGGCCTGTAGTGCTTCGTTTGAAAAATCTACAGTGCTACGGTAATGAGCCTGAAGAATAAAAAAACGAATAGTCATTGGCGAGTATGGCTGCTCCAAAAGTTCGTGCGAACCATCAACAAACTGCTCTAGAGTAATAAAATTGCCTAATGATTTACCCATTTTTTGGCCATTAATGGTAATCATATTGTTGTGCATCCAATATTTTACGTTCATGTCGCCGTCACAAGCGTTGTTTTGTGCTATCTCGCACTCGTGATGAGGAAATTTAAGATCCATTCCACCACCATGAATGTCGAACTGCTCGCCAAGATATTTTCTTCCCATTACAGAACACTCTAAGTGCCATCCTGGGAAACCTTCGCTCCACTCTGATGGCCAACGCATGATATGTTCTGGTGCCGCTTTTTTCCAAAGAGCAAAATCAACACTGTTTTGCTTTTCGTCCTGACCATCAAGGGTTCGAGTATTGCTTATCATATCCTCAATGTTTCGTCCCGAAAGCTCACCGTATTTATGGTCTTTATTATACTTAACAACATCAAAATAAATTGATCCGTTACTCTCGTATGCATATCCATTTTTCAGGATTTCACGAATCATCTCTTGCTGTTCGATAATATGACCCGACGCTTTTGGCTCGATGCTAGGTGGCAAAACATTTAAGCCCTGCATATATGTGTGATAGCGGTTTGTATAATATTGCACAACTTCCATAGGCTCTAACTGATCAAGTCGAGCTTTTTTAGCAATTTTATCTTCTCCCTCGTCGGCATCGTTTTCTAAGTGACCAACATCGGTAATATTACGAACGTATCTAACTTTATAGCCAAGGTGAGTTAGGTATCTGAATAGAATATCGAAAGTAATTGCCGGACGTGCATGTCCTAAATGCGGATCGCCGTATACTGTTGGCCCACAAACGTACAAGCCCACATGAGGCGCATTTATTGGTTCAAAAACTTCTTTTTTTCGCGAAAGCGAATTGTAAATATATAATTCTTGTTGCATCTCGTAATTTTTTATTCTCTAAAGCCTACAAAATTAATAATTATATTTCTTACAACGGCCAATTGTTTATTTTTAAAACCAATGATGTAGAATAATGTAAAGTAATAGTTATCAAAATATGATTATTTTGTTTCATCAGGTGGCTGTTAGTTTTTTAAGTTATCTTTGCATCGATTTAAAAGAAAAATATGATTAAAAAGAAGAAAGAAAGAAGAAAGTCTGAACGCCAGACTAAAAAAACGTTAATCAAAAAAGTTGTTGATGTTTTCAATAACAACCCAACCCAAAGTTTTAATTACAAACAAATGTCTACCGCTGTTGGTGTAAAATCAATGGTAGATAAGAAAATGATTTCAGAAATCCTTTACTCTTTAGCAGATCAGGATTTTGTTGAAGAGATTCATCTTGGCAAATTTAAATTGATAAATATTAGCCGCACAATTGTTGGTAAGGTAGATCTTGCTCTTAGCGGTAATGCATATATTATTAGCGACGACATTAAAGACGATGTGTTTGTTAATTATGCCAATCTTAACCGTGCATTTAATGGCGATATTGTTAAAGTAGAGCTTTATGCACAGAAAAAACAACGTCGTCCGGAAGGAAAGGTTGTTGAGATTATTGAACGAGCAAAGAATAACTTTGTTGGTATAATGGAGATTAAAGGAAAAGTTGCTTTTCTGGTTATCGACAGCAAACAGATGCCTTATGATATTTATATCCCTTTTGAAAAACTTAACGGTGCCAAAGATGGTGATAAGGTAATTGGTAAAATTGCCGACTGGCCCGATAGAGCCCGTAACCCTTTTGGTGAGGTTTCGATGGTGCTTGGTAAGCCTGGCGAAAACGAAACCGAGATGCACGCCATTCTTGCTGAGTTTGATTTACCAATACATTTTCCTAAGAGCATTGAAGCAGAGGCCGACAGTATAGTTGATGAAATTACAGCTGACGAAATATCTAAACGTAGAGATTTTAGAGATATAACAACCTTTACTATTGACCCCGTTGACGCTAAAGATTTTGACGATGCTCTTTCTATTCAGAAAATTGGTGATAATAAATGGGAGATTGGTGTTCACATTGCCGATGTAACGCATTATATTGAAACCGAAACACCTTTAGATAAGGAGGCTTTTGAAAGAGCAACATCTGTTTATTTAGTCGATAGAGTTGTGCCAATGTTACCTGAGCGACTTTCAAATGGTATTTGCTCGTTGCGTCCCGATGAAGAGAAGCTATGCTTTTCGGCTGTTTTTAATATCAGCGAAAATGGTGAAATTCTTAAAGAGTGGTTTGGAAGAACTGTTATTAAGTCGGACAAACGATTTACATACGAAGGCGCCCAAGAGATATTGGATAATAAAGAGGGGCTGTTTTACGATGAGCTTGACACTTTAAACCGTATTGCTAAGACTATGCGTGCCGACAGATTTAAAGATGGAGCTATAGGTTTTGATCGTGTTGAGACAAAATTTGATATCGACGAAACAGGACGACCTCTTAGAGTCTTTTTTAAGGAGCATGGCGATACAAATCACTTGATTGAGGAGTTTATGCTTTTGGCAAATAAGCGCGTGGCTACTTTTATTGGAAAACCAAAAGAGGGGTACACTCCTAAAACATTTGTTTACCGTATTCACGATCGTCCCGATCCTAGAAAGTTTGAGTCGTTCACTAAGTTTATAAACAAGTTTGGTTATAATATTAAGGTTAACGATACTCCTGATTCAATAAACCATTTACTTGAGAAAGTTAAAGGGTCGAAGGAGCAAAATATGATAGAGACTCTTGCCGTTAGAACAATGGCTAAAGCTCAGTATTCTACTAAAAATATTGGTCACTACGGATTGCATTTCGACTATTACTCGCACTTCACATCGCCAATACGTCGTTATCCCGATATGATGGTTCATCGTCTTTTGGCTCATTACTTAGATAAAGGTAAGAGTGCTAATCAAGATGAATACGAGGCAATGTGTAAACATACCTGCGATATGGAAAAACGTGCTGCCGATGCCGAGCGTTCGTCTATAAAATATAAGGCAGTAGAGTTTATGATTGATAAAATAGGAGAGCAGTTTGAAGGTGTTATTTCGGGTGTTACCGAGTGGGGTATTTATGTTGAACTTAAAGATACTCTTATTGAAGGTATGATTTCCATTAGAAACCTCTCTGACGATTTTTATATTTTCGATGAGGAAAACTATATGATTATTGGGCGTAGAACGCATCGTAAGTTTCAACTTGGCGATGAGTTAACCATCTCTATTGCTTCGGCAAATCTGGCTAAGAAACAGTTAGACTTTAATATTGTAGAATAATACAATGGCTTAGGCTTTGGATTATCAAAATAATTATACGTTTGAGCTATTATTATTGATATAATAGCTCAAAAAATAGTAGAATATGGCAAAAGAATTATTACTTTTGCCCCACTACATATTTGGGGCTGACTTGGATTTGACGGGGAGTCTAATAAATTTGTAAGCGTGCCGGGACAGGTGACACATCCCGTAAAAAAGGGTTACAGACTTTTTAATTGGCGAAAATAACTACGCTCTTGCTGCTTAATCGAATTATAGTAGATTAACTTAATCTCGGCATTAGATGCCAAGACAAGACATCTCTCGGAAGGCTGTCCGATACCATTCTGGCTTAGAGATGCTATCAACTTTGGACTAGTGGGTGAAAAGCTTCGGGTTGCCTGCGAAATTAAGAAGATAAGGAATAATTAGGGTGTCGGTTCTCAGGTTGTTCACGAAAATTAATAACACGACTACGCACGTAGAAAGCACTTTTGTTGCTTGTCCGGACCAGGGTTCGAAACCCTGCAGCTCCACATCGATGAATGTCGGAACTTATTAAAACCGCTTAAACAAAACTGTTTAAGCGGTTTTTTTATTTGACCGTATATTTTTTAGCTGCTGGTTGTTTATTATTCTTTAAAAGAAAAAAGTAAAAACTATTTATAGCAATACTATAAATGATAATTTTGTAGTTATTAATTAACCATTATGTAAATGGTAACGTAACTATTTTATAACTTATTGATAAACATTTAAAAAAATAAGAATATGAAAAACAGATTATTATTACTTGTAAGCGTTGTTTTATTAGCTTTTTTAGCAACCTCGTGTCAGAAAGAGGATCCTGCAATTTCTTTTGACGAAAACCTAATTATTGGAAAATGGAAAACTGGTACACTATTCGAGCGTTACGATGCTGACAAGACTGGTGCCACTTGGGATACAGGTGACGATGTTACCGAAGCCGAAGCTCAGCCATTTACATGGTCAATTGTAAAAGACGAATTAGAGCAGATTCATATTATGCAAAACAATGTTACAATTCCAAAAGTATATACTGTAACTGTTTTAACAGCAACAAAGTTAGAATACAAAGACAATTACGGAAAGTTGTATTCGTTTACTAAACAATAATAATAACATGCGATTATTAAAAAGAATTGTACTAATTTTTTTATCTCTGCTTTTGGTGGCAATAGTTACCGTTGCTTTGGCAACATGGTATCTGTTTTCGGGCGAAAACTTAACACCAATAGTTAACAAAAAGGCTAGCGATTTTTTAAATTGTGAAACTACAATTTCTAAAGTAGAGCCCACGTTTTTTAGTACCTATCCTTTTTTTGGTATCGAGATAATTAATTTATGTCTTAAAGATAGCGATGCAAACAGCCCATCGGGTGCCGATACTCTTGTATACGCTAAAAAATGTCTGGCATCGCTCGATGTTAAATCGTATTTGTTTGACAATAATATTATTCTTAATCCATTTTTTTTGGAAGATGGATTTGTGAATTTTAAAATTGATTCTCTTAAAAGATCTAATTTAGATATTTTAAAAACCGACGATTCGCAACCAACAGAAGAGACCAATTCTTCTGCTATGGGTGATATAGATGTTGATGGTATTGAATTCAAAAATTTCAGAGCCAATTATTCCGATGCTTCTGAAAAAATGGAGGCTACAATTAAAAATTTAAATGCCGAGGTATCTTGCCAAATTACTAAAGACATTTTTAATGTTGATGTTAAAGTAGATCTTAACCATCTTCTTTTTAGTACATCAGACTCTTTGGCTTTAAATGTTGATGCCAAAAACAGTAACATGCAAATTGCTGTTCGCAAAAAGTCTGATAGTAGCTATAATACTACTATGCAACTGTTTTTACCAAAGTTGTCGGTAGCAATGGCTGGTGAAACTCTTTTGTCGGATATGCAAATTAAAGCCGATATGCCTTTGGTAATTAATGCCGATACTAAGAGTTCGGTTTTTGATAAGGTTGAAATTAGTTTTAACGACCAAATGTTGACTATTGCTGGTGCTGTGCAAATGTTTGACGACAACTCTGTTTCAACCGACGTTAAATACTTCTCAAACGATTGGGATGTTGAGAAATTAATTTCGCTAGTTCCTCAGTCGTATTCAGCTTCAATTAGTGGGCTTAAGGTTAAAGGTTATGGACAATTGTGGGGAACAGTTAAAGGAGTTATGTCCGATAATAGTTATCCTGTTGTTGTTGCTAATGTTAAGTATAACGATGGCCAGGTAAAATATACCGATATTCCTACTGTTAGTAATATTAACACAACTATTTTGGCAAAGGTAGATATGAATGTAGGGCAGATGTCTGACGTTTATATTCATCCTTCAACCTTTAAATTAAAGAATAGCTTGTTTAGTGTTAATGGCCAGGTTTCCGATTTTATGGGCAATCCCAAATACGATATTAAGGCCGATGGGCAATTTTACTTGGCCGACTTTCAGACGTTTGTTCCAAAAGAACTCGACATTTTACTTAATGGTAAAGTTAAAGGTAATGTGCACACTAAATTTAGCCAGGCCGATATAGACAACGAGCTTTATCATCATATTTATATGAATGGTGATTTTGATTCTAAAAAAATTGCAATTAGCCTTGGCGATACAACTAATATAAAGTTGCCCGAGGCAAAATTTTATGTTAGAATGCATCCTCACCAGAATCTTAACAAAGATAGTAAGCTGATTAGTTTTAAAGTTGTTTCTCCGCTGATGGATATTGCTGTGTCGCCCGAAATGAATGTGAACACACAAAGCTTAATTTTCGCAGTTGAGGTAAACGATATGGTCGACGAACTTTCTGTTCCTATATCTTCGTGTAGTTATAAGTTTGATAAGTTTTCGGTTGTGGCCGATACTATAAAAATTATTTCAAACGATGCTATTGGTAGATTTGTTTACGCACCTACACGTAAAGGCGAAAAAGAGGTTGCCGATATTAAAACTAGATTGAACAGTAAAAGTATAACTCTGTTATCGAGAGATAAAACTCTTTTCGATGTTAAGAAGTTTGATTCTAATACAGCTATTGTTTACGATCCATCGGAGAGTAATCTTATGTTGCAATGGAGTCCAGATATAGCTATGAGCTTTACCGATGGTTCGTTTTATTTAGACGAGAAGTTAAATGGTAAGATCCCAAATACATCGTTTACTATTAATCCAGATACAATGGAGATTAAAAAGGCGAATATTATTTTGGGAAATTCAGACTTTAATCTTTCGGGGCTTCTTACCAATATAAAGGAGTACATAAACAAAAAAGCTGTGCTTAAAGGCGATTTTAATTTCACTTCTGACAAGACTGATATTAATGAGCTGATGGATATTTTTAGCGGTATGGGTGTAGAAGATTCTACCATGGTAGAGACAAAACAACCAGAAACGGCTGATGCAACACAGCAAAACGATGGTCCTTTTATTGTTCCTAAGGGAATTGATTTGCATTTAAACACCAAAATTAGCAGTACTGTTGTTAACAATAATGTTATCGAGAATATTAAAGGTGGTTTGTCGGTAAAAGATGGTGCTTTGGTGCTCGAGCAGATGGGTTTCACTAGTAAAGCGGCTAATATGCAGTTAACAGCTATTTACCGATCGGAGCGCGAGAATCATCTATTTTCGAGTATCGATTTTCATCTCTTAAATATTAATATTGAAGAGTTGATAAATCTTGTTCCGTATGTTGATACTATGGTGCCAATGCTTAAATCGTTTAAAGGAACGGGTGAGTTTCATTTAGCTGGTGAGGCGTTTATGTTTAAAGATTATAGCTTAAAGAAATCTACTTTGCGTGGTGCTGCTGCTTTCCAGGGGCAAGACTTAACTCTTATGGATAACGAGACTTTCTCGATGATTGCTAAAAAGCTTATGTTTAATAAAAAGACACAGAACAAAGTTGATAGCCTTAGTGTTGAGATGACTCTTTTTAGAGATGAGATTGATTTGTATCCTTTTTTAATTGTTATGGATGATTATAAGGCGGTAATTGCTGGACGTCATAATATGGACAATAGTTTCGACTATCATGTCTCTGTAACTGACTGCCCATTGCCTGTTAGATTAGGATTAAATATTAAAGGAACAGTTGATAATTTGCAGTATAACCTTGTTGATTGTAAGTATAAAAATTTATACCGTCCCGATAAGCAAGGTGCTGTTGAGAAGCAAACTTTACGACTGAAAAAGATGATTTCGAACTCTCTTAAACAAAATGTTAAGGAAATAGAATAATTAAGGGGTAATATTATATAAAACAAAAGGTGTGGTTAATTGGCTGCACCTTTTTTTTGTTTATTCGCTATGGATTAGACTTTTGATACAACATATTTTGAACTCTCCAGTCGGATTGTAACAATTCAGTTCTAAGTTTTGAACTCTCCAGTTGGATTGTAGCAATTCAGGTCTAAGTTTTGAACTCTCCAGTCAGATTGTAACAATT
>JAFGOQ010000206.1 GCA_016926405.1 Bacteroidales bacterium | reverse complement strand
TATCGTTTGCTTTTTCCATGTTTCAATATAAAAAATAAAGCCGTCAATGGTAAATATTGACGGCTTGTAAATTATATAAATGATAAATTATTTTTTATCGTTAGACTCTCTTGGAGGTCTAGGTAAAAGAACTTTGCGAGAAAGTTTTAATTTACCACCTTTTTCAACTTCAAGAAGCTTAACCTGAATAGGATCACCAACTTTAAGAACATCCTCTACGTTAGCAATTCGTTTCCAGTCAATTTCCGATACATGAAGAAGACCTTCTCTACCAGGCATAATTTCAACGAAAGCACCAAAGTTTGTGATAGTTTTAATAACACCATCGTAAACTTCGCCAGCCTCTGGTCCAATAACAATATTGTTAATTCTACCAATGGCAATATCTATAGACTCTTTATCTGAAGCAGCAATGCTAACAACACCTTTACCATCAATTTCTTCAATTGTAATTGTTGCACCCGAAACGGCTTGCATCTCTTGAATAATCTTTCCTCCTGGTCCGATAACAGATCCAATCATATCCTTATCGATAATCATCTTAACGATTCTAGGAGCATGAGGTTTGTAATCTTCTCTAGGTTTAGAGATACATTCGTTTAATATACCTAAAATATGAAGTCTACCTTCTCTGGCTTGTAAAAGAGCAGTTTCAAGAACTTCGTATGGAAGTCCATCAACTTTAATATCCATTTGAGTGGCAGTAATACCATCGGCAGTACCTGTAACTTTAAAGTCCATATCGCCTAAGTGATCTTCGTCGCCAAGAATATCAGAAAGAACAGCAAATTTACCTGTAGTAGTGTCGGTAATAAGTCCCATAGCAATACCAGAAACTTGTTTTTTAAGTTTGATACCTGAATCCATTAATGCAAGCGAACCAGCACAAACAGTAGCCATTGACGACGATCCGTTTGATTCAAGAATATCAGAAACAATTCTTATTGTGTAAGGATTTACTTTATCGTCAGTAGGGATCATTTTCTCTAGTGCGCGGAAAGCAAGGTTTCCGTGTCCAATTTCTCTACGGCTAACACCTCTAGAAGCACGTGCATCACCAGTTGAGAAAGGAGGGAAGTTGTAGTGAAGAAGGAATTTCTTATATCCTTTTTCCATTACCGAATCAATCATCTGCTCGTCTAGTTTAGTTCCTAAAGTAACAGATGTAAGTGATTGAGTTTCTCCGCGAGTGAAAACTGCCGAACCATGAGCTCCTGGAAGATAATCAACTTCGCACCATATTGGTCGAATTTGATTTGTCTTACGACCATCAAGTCTTATTCCTTCATCAAGAATAAGGTTTCTTACAGCCTCTTTTTCTACATCGTGGTAATATTTATTAACAAGATACATATTAAGTTCTGCTTGTTCTTCTTCAGAATATTGAGCGATGAATTCTTTCTTAACATTAGCAAAAAGTTCTTTTCTCTTGTCTTTACCTTCACCAAGTTTTGCAACTTCGTAAACTTTTTGATAAGTATCGGCGTGAATTTTTTTCTTTAATTCTTCGTCGTTAGTCTCGTGACAATACTCTCTTTTAACAGTCTTACCAAGTTCTTCGGCAAGTTCTATTTGAGCTTTACACTGTTCTTTAATAGCTTCATGAGCAATCTTAATAGCTTCAAGCATTTCTGCTTCAGAAACTTCGCTCATTTCACCTTCAACCATAAGTATATTATCGATGGTAGCTCCAACCATAATTTCTAGGTCGGCCATAGCAAGTTCTTCTGCCGAAGGATTTATTTTAAAATTGCCTCCAATTCTAGCAACACGAACTTCAGATATTGGTCCGTTAAAAGGGATGTCTGAAACAGCAAGAGCCGCCGAAGCAGCAAGACCTGCAAGTGAATCAGGCATAATATTTTTATCACCAGAAATAAGGTTAATAGTTACAAATGTTTCTGCGTGAAAATCTTCTGGGAAAAGAGGTCTTAATGCGCGGTCAACCAAACGGCAAACAAGAATTTCTGAATCGGAAGGACGAGCCTCTCTTTTAAGAAATCCCCCAGGGATTTTACCCATAGCAGCATATTTCTCTTTATATTCTACAGAAAGAGGCATGAAATCAACATCTTCTTTAACATCTGTAGCTGAAACAACTGTAGCAAGTAGCATACAATCACCCATTTTAACTACAACAGCTCCGTCAGATTGCTTAGCCAGTTTACCTGTAGATATTTCGATTTTTCTTCCATCAGGAAGAAAAATGTTTTTAATAGTTTCTTTATACATTTAAATTTGATTTTTTGGTTATTCCCCTGACCATCAGGGAAACTGCAGTACAAGATAGAGAAAAAAAAAGGCAATCTAAAATTGCCTTTTTCAAAATCCTTACTTTCTTAAGTTCAAAGATTTAATTATCGTTCTATATCTTTCGATATCAGTATTTTTTAGATAATTAAGTAATGATCTTCTTTTACCTACTAATTTAAGTAGTGCTCTTTGTGTACTATAATCTTTTCTGTTTTTCTTTAAGTGCTCTGTCAAGCTAGAAATACGGAAAGAAAATAATGCGATTTGAGCTTCAGTAGATCCGGTATCTGCTTTAGATTTACCGTAAGTTTCGAAGATTTCAGTTTTTTTCTCTGCTGTTAAGTAACTCATACTCTTTGCAATTAATGTTTTTAAATTCCCTTATGAGGTGCAAAATTACAAAAAAATATTATATCTCACTATGTTTGGCATAAAAAAGTGATTTTATAGATTCTTTTTTTGGAGGTTATTCTCCTCTCTCAATTATTCTAATTAAGCTTTCTATCTGTAAGGGAGAACCAAGCGCAAAAAGTTGATCGCCGCTTGTTAGTTTTGTTTCTGGTTGAGGGTTAAATAGATAGTGTCCAGCGCTATTCTTCATTCCAATAATATTTGCTCCTGACATATTTCTAATACCAAGTTCCGAAATTGATTTGTTATTAAAACAGTTTGCTAATTTGTTGCAGGAGATCTCTTCTAGGTGAACTTCGTCGTTACTTTTTAGCATAATATATTCCATAAACTCAACAATGTCAGGTTCGGCAATTAGTTTAGCCATGTGTTGTCCCCCAATTTTGTCGGGCATCACTACATTTGATGCTCCAGCAATCTTAAGCTTCTTCACTGAATTTATTTTTGATGCCCTACTAATTATTTTTAAACCTGGATTTAATTCGTGTGCAGTTATTACAACAAATAAATTTGAAGCATCATCAGGCAGCGCTGCAATAAGAGCTCTTGCCTCGGATATACCAGCTAGTTTTAATACCTCATCGGAAGTAGCATCGCCATATATATATAGTTGCTCTGGATTCTGAAGTGCAATTTTTTCAATTATCTCAGGATCGTTATCAATAATTATTGTAGTTATATTTTCATTAATAAGGTCTTTTACCGATTGAGATCCGTTTCGCCCATAACCAATAACTATTACGTGATCTTTCTGTTTGTTTATCTTTCTTATCATGTTTCTTGTTTTTATTTGTTCAGAGAAAACACCGTTAACAATAAATTGAGTAATAGACGATATTGCGTAAGCAAATATACCAATACTTGTTACAATAAGGAATACAGAAAACCACATCCCTTCTGGTGATAACTCCTTAATGTAACCAAAGCCAACTGTGGCAACTGTTATTATTGTCATAAAAACAGCTTGAGTAAAGGTGTAATCTTCAATTAGCATGTAGCCAATTGTTCCGAAATTTATTACTGTAAATAGTGCAAAAACTGTTAATGCAGCTTGTCGTATTGTATGGGAATCAATTTTTGGAGATACTTTTTTCATTTTTTTATTAATAGGTGACCAATTCGACAGTTTACACAATTGCTTTTTTTGCAATAATTGTTGTACAGATGCAATAAGGCTTGTGTGTCGGAACTTTTTTTAGGTTTAATGCCTATTTTCTTCCATTCGTTAATTATTGAGTTTTGTTCGTTTGGTATTTTCTCAATAAAATTTAATCCTCTTTCTTTATATAAAATATTTTCGGTGTGTTCGCCCCAAGCAAATAGTGTAGGCACAACAACGTTTAAAATTAAGCCATAAACAGAAGTTTTCCCCAAAGGTTTTCTTTTGTTATCTGATTTCTTCTCAAAGATAAAATGATTTATCCAATAGTCAGATGTTTCGCAGTTTAAAAGTTTTATTAACGAGTGAATAGTCTCTGTTTCTATAATTTTTGAGAATAGGCTTTGTGATTTACTTATTAGTTGTGCAAATTGTGAAATACGAATTGTAGGGTATCCCATTGGTCGCATTCGCATAAATTTCCAGAGGTGTGCCTCTATTGGTTGTAAGTTGTGTTTGTGTTGTATAAATGAGTATTCGTTTATTAGAGAAGCAATATATTTATTGTCTGTT
The DNA here is from genome assembly GCA_016926405.1 of Bacteroidales bacterium. GTDB lineage: Bacteria > Bacteroidota > Bacteroidia > Bacteroidales > UBA6680 > UBA6680. The sequence goes on along the minus strand of JAFGOQ010000206.1, from coordinate 3,605 downwards.
TTTTTTGGTAACAATCCTGATTGGCCAAAAAGTATTGCTTCAATTGATTGGTGGTTACTTTTATATTTAGCCAATATTTTTTGTGGGGTAGATTTGGCAAGTAATTGAAAGGGCAATGAGTTTACTTTAAATCCAAAGTATTGAGCTGTTAATATGTAAAAGCTCTCTTCCCAATCGTTGTTATTCTGATTTAATATTGTTAAAAACTGCTCAGTTTTTTTTTGAATTCTATCTATTAATAAATGTTGCAACCAAAAAGTTAGCTCTATTTCGTTTATTATTTTTAATTTTTTGCTGCACTTAATTATTTGTGGTTCCGATATTAAGTTCAGATAGTTGTTTGTGTATTTTTTGTCGTAGGTAATTTTTACTGCAGGTAGTATTTGACCGTTTTCTAAAGTAACTTCACCATCGTTTTTTTCTACTACATGAAGAATTGTATTGTTGTACGCTTTGTCTAGATGATGTTTGTGATTGTACCAGTTTAACGAATTTGTATGAATCTCAACATTTCCGGCCCAAATAGTGTTATCGATTTTTATTTTAGCATTGAAAAAATCTGGTCCAGAGTCTTTGTTTAACTCACCTATTGATATTATTTCTATATCTTTTCCGCACTCTGTTTTTTGTGGTTTATTGAACAGTTTGTTAGCCCATATGTATTGCAAAAATTCTTCGTTCATAGCTTGTTAATAATTTTGTCTATGAATTTACGAATGATAACTCTATAGTTGCAACTTTTGATATCTTAAAAATTGATTGTTTAAAATTTCGAAAAGCAAAAAAAAAGACCAGCTAATGTGGTCTTTTTTTAGGTGTATTGATGATAATTATTTCTTTAACTGAGCTAGAGTCTCTTCTATGGATTTTATTTTAGACTCGGCATCGGCTTTTTTGTCAAATTCTTTTTTAACAACCATTTCGGGAGCACTTTCAACAAATTTAGTGTTGCTAAGTTTTTTCATAACAGAGTTAAGGAATCCTTGGTTGTATTTCAATTCTTCTTCAAGTTTAGCTATCTCCTCTTCGATGTTTATAAGATCGCCAAGCGGAACAAAATACTCGGTTGTTTTAACCATAAAGTTAGACGCATTTTCTACTTTACTGTTTACAACAGAAATTTCGTCAATATTTGCAAGTTTAGTAATAATTGAGTCGAATGAATTGTCGTAATTATTGCTTAAAACACTTAACGAAAGTTTTTCTTTGTTTGGAATGTTTTTTTGATTGCGAATATTTCTGATTGAAGCAATGACATCTTTTACGTTTTCGAATTTATCGATAAATTCTTTATCAAACTCAATAACTTTTGGTAACTGAGATAACATAATTGTTTCTCCATCTTTTCTTTCTTCAAGTAATTGCCAGATTTCTTCGGTGATAAAAGGCATAAATGGATGAAGCATTTTAAGAAGCTTGTCAAGTAATTCTTTAATTTCATTTAAGCTTTTTGCATCGATAGGTTTTAGATATTCTGGCTTAACCATTTCTAAGAACCATGAAGAAAATTCGTCGTTGTACAATTTGTACATTGCCATTAATGCTTCAGATAAGCGGTATGCTTTAAAGTGCTCTTCAATAGTTTCAATTTCTTGATTTAGCTTATTATTAAACCATTTAATTGCAATTGCAGACGATTCTGGCTGAGGAATATTGTTGTCAACTTCCCAATTGTTGATAAGTCGGAATGAATTCCAGATTTTGTTTGCAAAATTACGCCCTTGCTCCGTTAATGCTTCGTCGAAAAGAAGGTCTCCACCTGCAGGTGAGCATAATAGCATCGCTACACGAACACCATCGGCACCATATTTTGCAATTAAATCTAATGGATCTGGTGAGTTACCAAGCGATTTTGACATTTTACGTCTTTGCGCATCGCGAACAATACCTGTTAAGTAAACATTGTTAAATGGTTTCTCATTACGATATTCTTTACCTGCAATAATCATTCTTGCAACCCAGAAGAAAAGAATATCGGGACCAGTAACAAGATCGTTTGTTGGGTAATAATAATTTATTTCTTCGTTATCAGGATTTCTAATACCATCGAAAACAGAAATAGGCCATAACCATGATGAAAACCAAGTGTCAAGAACATCTTCGTCTTGACGTAAATCGGCAGTTGTAAGGTTATTGTTACCTGTTTTTTCAATTGCTAAAGCAAGAGCTTCTTCTGCGCTATTTGCAACAACGTATGTTCCGTCTTGTAGGTAATATGCAGGAATTTGTTGTCCCCACCAAAGCTGACGTGAAACGTTCCAGTCACGACAATTCTCCATCCAGTGACGGTAAGTGTTTTTGAATTTTGCTGGATGAAGAACAACTTCGTCATTCATAACAGCGTCAAGCGCAGGCTTGGCTAATTCAGACATTTTTAAAAACCATTGTAACGAAAGTTTAGGCTCGATAACGGAATTTGTACGTTCCGATCGACCTACTTTATTTACGTAGTCTTCAATTTTATCTAGATTTCCTTGCTCTTCAAGCATTGGGATAATTTCCTTGCGAGCTTCAAAACGATCAACACCAATAAGAATTGTAGCTTTTTCGTTTAGCTGACCATCGTCATTAAAAATATCGATGCTCTCTAAATTATGACGAATACCAATTTCGTAGTCGTTAATATCGTGAGCAGGAGTAATCTTAAGGCATCCTGTACCAAATTCCATATCAACATACTCGTCCTGAATAATTGGAATTACCCTGTTGATAATAGGAACTATAACATTTTTACCCTTAAGGTGGCTGAAACGCTCATCGTTAGGATTAACACAAACAGCTGTATCACCTAAAATTGTTTCAGGACGAGTTGTTGCAATAGTAACAAATTCGTTTTCTGTTCCCTCAATTTTATATTTAAGGTAGTATAATTTTGATTGCTCTTCGGTGTGTATAACCTCTTCGTCGGAAACTGCAGTTTTTGCCGATGGATCCCAGTTAACCATTCTAATACCACGGTAGATAAGCCCTTTGTTATAAAGGTCAACAAAAGTGTTTATTACACTTTCAGACATGTTGTCGTCCATAGTAAATTTGGTACGCGACCAATCGCATGAAGCACCAAGTTTTTTAAGCTGTTCAAGAATTATTCCACCGTGTTTATGAGTCCATTCCCAAGCGTGAGACATAAATTCTTCGCGTGACAAATCGGCCTTATTAACACCCTCGCTTTTAAGTTTGTTAACAACTTTGGCTTCGGTTGCTATAGAGGCGTGGTCTGTACCTGGAACCCATAGAGCATTTTTACCCATCATACGGGCTCTTCGGATTAAAATATCTTGAATAGTATTGTTCAGCATATGTCCCATGTGCAAAACACCTGTAACATTTGGAGGTGGAATTACAATTGTGTATGGTTCTCTTTCGTCGGGTGTTGACTTAAAGAAACCATTGTCCATCCAGTATTTATACCATTTGTCTTCGGTATCGGCGGGATTATATTTTGTTTGAATTTCCATATTGCTGTATTATTATTTTATATCTGTTTCAATCGGCAAAAATAGTAAATATTGTTGGAAATACTTTAGCGAATTTTGTTAGCTTTATGATGTTAATTCGTTTTTAAATACTATTTTTCTATTACATTCTAAAATGTTAGATTTTTT
>JAFGOQ010000205.1 GCA_016926405.1 Bacteroidales bacterium | reverse complement strand
GACAGTAAAAAAGTTGTCAGGCTACTAAATTCATCGAAAGAGGCAGTAAAAAAATTGTCAGGCTACCAAATTCATCGAAAGAGGCAGTAAAAAAACTGTTAGGCTATTAAATTCATCGAAAGCGACAGCAAAAAAAATGTTTTTAAATTTTTTTCGATATTGCATGTAATGTTTTGTAATGATCAACGTCTATGTAGTAGATGATCATTCAAAAATGTTAAACAAATAAAAAAAAATATTATGAAAAAGTGTTCTCTATTAATAATCTGTTTTGTGTTAGTTACAAGTGTGATTTCTGCAGCAAGTCCAATTAAGTCGATACTTAATAAATATAAAGACGACAAGAATTGTACAATCCTAACTTTTAATAGTTCTTTTTTGAATTTAAAAAGTGGTGGTAAAGAAGAGAATCTTATCAAGAAATTCGATTTTTTACGAATTGTTGCCTTTGAAGGAGAGAGTAATTTTAAAGACGATATAAAAAGAGCTAAGCTTGATAAGTATTATGCCGAATTAATGCGTATTAAAGAGGATAGCAATGAAGTTAAAATGTATCTTCTTGAAGAGGGTAATGTGATTAAGGAGTTTTTGATGGTAATTACAGGAAAAGACGATGCTTTAATTCAGATAAAAGGAAATTTCAGTAAGAGTGATCTTTCTGATATAGGAAATTCACTAGATATTGATAAGTTATCGCATCTTAAGAAGCTTGAAGAGTTAGAGAAGTAAAAATACGATTATCGTATATTATGGATGAAAAACAATTTGTTAATCTTGTAGTTGTAAATGAATCTAAGTTAGCCCGATACGGATGGTATTATCTTAAGAATATTGACGATGTAAATGATACTCTTCAAGATTTGTTTGTTAGGCTTTGGAAAATGCGCTTTACGTTAGCAAATTACGATAGTGTTTTAGCTTTGTCGATGACAATGATGCGTAATATGTGCTTTGATAAATTGCGCAAGCAGAAAGGATTAGTGAATCTTTCAATTGACCAATTACCTGATATAATCGATTTTCCACCTAATGAAAATCAGAGCACAGAGATAACTAAACTGTATTTGGAGATTAATAAACTTACAGGTTTACAAAAAGAGATAATTACTCTGAAAGATATTGAAGGTTACGATTATCAGGAGATTTGTCAGATTTTAGATTTAGAAATTGGGGCGGTGCGAACAAATTTGTGTAGAGCCCGTCAGAAAATTAGAGACCGAATAATTAAAAACAGAGAAAATGGACGTTAAGGGTTTAATAAATAGATTTTTTAGCGGAGCATCTGATAGCAAAGAGGAAGATAGCTTGCGCAATATTTCTGATGATCCCGATTCATTGGATGCCGAAATTTATTTCAATTTTTTGCAAGAAGTAAATAATAGCAATCCATTTGCCGACGATTCGAATATTAAAATTGACATTAATGAAATTACTAAATTTTCAAATGTCAATAAGTATTTGTTGCTTAGGCGAGTTTTTATTGCAGTAGCAGCATCTGTAGTTATTGCTCTTTCGGTAACCTATTTTCTTCCAAATAATTCAATTGATGTTGATAATTATTATGTGTCTAATTCAGGGAAAACCGAGCAAGAGGCTTTAGAATTAGCAAAAGATATATTGAATATTTTTTCTGACTCTTTTAATAAATCAACATCTAGTTTGCAATATTTGTCTTTATTAGGAGAAAGTACAAAACCATTCGAAAAGTTTGGTGTAATTGTCGATTTCTCTGAAAAACTTGAAAAAGTTAATTATATAAACTTCGATTTTGATAACTCAAAAAAATATTAGAAATGAAAAAATTCATGATTGTTTTAATAATTGGACTTATAAGCCTTAGTGCAATAGGGCAAGAGTCTGATGCCGATAAATTATTCGATAAATATTCATCGGAGAAAGGTGTTACTTCGATTGTTATCTCTAAGTATATGATTACTATGTTTTCCAATATGGAGACAGACGATAAAGATTTCGATGAGATGATAAATGTTTTGACTGGGATTAAGATGCTTTCGGGTATATCAGAGACTAGTAGCGATAATTTTTATAAAAATATTCGTCAGAAGCTTCCTGAGCTTGGTTATAACGAGTTAATGTATGTTACTGAAGATGGTAATCAGCTTAAATTTTTTGTCCACGAGACAAATAAAAAGGTCGATGAACTTGTGCTTGTTAGTGTTGGTGAAAAGGAAGATGGGAATTTGTTTATATTAATACAAGGTGATATTAATTTAAAAACTATTCACCGAATAGCTAAAGTTAATGGGCTCGAAAAGCTTCAAAATATCAAGGAAAAATAAGGCTTAGTGATTAATAAATTTGTATATTTAGCAGGGTTGATTTTAAGAGTCAACTCTGTTTTTTGTATGGTAAAAAAGGGTAAATATTTATTGTTTTTGTTTGTTTCTTTGCTTTTGTTATCAGTTAGTTGTAGCGAAAAAGAGGTTAAACAAGCTCCCGTCACAACCGAAGATATCTTTTTAGATTTTAAAGATGTTAAAGGTATGGCTTTCTTTAATGTTCCTCCAAGTTTGGTGAGTCTTTTTATGAAAAATGGTAATGAGGGAGATAAAGAATTTCAAGAATTATTAAAAGATATGAAAAAGATCTCTGTTCTTAGATATAAAGGAGAGGGTCAAAAAATTCCATCGATGTCGATATTTGATGATTTAGATTCTAAATTTTTTGATAATTCATTTCATGATTTAGCTGTTATTAAACAATCTGATAAAAAGTTTAAGTTAAAGGCTATTGAGGGTGAAGGCGATTTCAGAGAGCTCATTGTTATTTTTTCTGATAATGATTATCTAATATGTGTTAGCTTTGTTGGAAAAATTGAGTATCAGAAAGTAGCTAATCTGTCGGATCCTGAAAAAATTGGAGTTCTGAAAAATCTAGAACGTTTAAGACTGTAAATTCTGTTATAGTTGATTCACATTTTCCTTTTTTAATAAGTAATTATTATTTACTTTGTCAGGAGTTTTTTAAATCCATACAAAATGAAACTAACATTGTGTAATTTGTATCATACGGTTGCTTAAATGTTAGTGCATATGGCAATAAAATAAATTTTAACATATGAATATAAGGATAGGTTTACGAACCAAAATGGTTCTGATTTTTGCTACTATAATTGTTGCAGTTTTTGCAATAGCTTTTTGGATTCTTAATGGTTTGTTCATAGCCCAAATAAAGGGTGAGTCTGAAAATTCTGTTGTTTTAAGTGTTAAAGAAAGCGCACAAAAAGCCAAAATGATGCTTACTCAGCAGATGGCTATTATACAGAATAATAAAGATTTTTTAGAGGCTGATTTTATTCGTGAGAATAATAAAAATATTGATTTCTATTCTAAGTTATTAACGAAAAATATCCTAGAAAAAAACGGGAATTATTACTCTGTTTGGATTGATTGGGAATTAAATCATACCGATAAATCATATAACAAAAAGAACGGAAGAATTAGTTATTCACACTATCGCGATAATGGTAATGTTACTTTTGAATATATGATTCAAGATACTACCAATAATGATATTCAGAGTGACTATTATATAATGAAGAAAAATAATAAGGGAATATTGTTTGAACCTTATTATTATTCTTTTCAAGGTGTTGAAGATTCTGTTCTTATGACTTCGTTAGCTCTTCCATTAAACGATAGTGAGAATAATTATATTGGTATTTTTGGTATCGATATTACTCTCGATAAGTTTTCGGAAATAACATCTGGGTTAGCTCCTTATAAAGAGTCACAAGCGTTTATGATGACTGAATCGGGATCGTATATTACTCATTATAACAAAGAACTAATTGGTAAGAATTTTTACGATTTATTTCCTGATGATGATGAGAAGTATGGTATTTCAAAAAACATGAAAACTGAAAAGCCTTTTTCTATTTATCGTTCAGATGATAAAGGAGAACAGTTTTTTGTTTCGTTTGTGCCTATTAAGTTAGATAATATTGATGGAGTTTGGTACATAGGTGTTAATGTTCCTGTTTCGGTTATCCTTAATAAAGGCGAGGCTATATATAATAAAGGAATGATTATTATAGGTGTAGTAATGCTTTTCTTAATATTTTTTGTATGGATGGTAGCTAATAGTATTGTTAGGCCTCTATCGAAAGTTACTGCAATTCTTAAGAAAGTTGCTGTAGGTGAGATTAACACAAAAATGAAAGTTCAGGCTAAAGAATACGCCAGTGACGAGATTGATGATATAAACCAATCGGTAAATATATTGATTGATGGTCTTAATAATACAAGCGAATTTGCAATAAGTATTGGACAAGGAAAACTTGATACCGAGTACGATTTATTAAGTGAGAACGATGTTTTAGGGCAATCGCTTTTAGAAATGCGTGATAGTCTTAAAAATGCACAAAATCTTGAGGCTATTAGAAAAGAGGAGGGGCGTCAGCAACAGTGGACTTCCTCTGGATTGGCCAATTTTGGACAGATACTTCGCGAGAATCAAAATGATATGGAAGAGTTTTCATATAAAATTCTTAGCGAATTGCTTAAGTATGTTGATGCTCATGTTGGAGGATTTTATTTGGTTGAAGAAAAGGATGGAGAGCAATATATTGAGTTAAAAGCATCGGTTGCATACGAAGAACGTAAGTTTATTAATCAACAATTGGGAATACACGAGGGTCTTATAGGACAATGTATTCTTGAAAACGATGTTATTTATTTAACCGATATTCCAGAAAATTATATTCGAATTGTTTCGGGATTAGGAAGTGAAAGCCCTGATTCGTTGATGTTAGTGCCTTTAAAGGTTAACGATGTTGTTTTTGGTGTAATTGAAATAGCAGCATTTAAGTTATTGGCCGATTATGAGCGCGAGTTTATCGAAAAAGTTTCTCAGAATATTGCTTCTACAATTTCGTCGGTTCGAGTAAATATTAAAACAAAAGAACTTTTAGAAACATCTAAGCAGAAGTCTGAAGAACTAGCAGCTCAAGAAGAAGAGATGCGTCAAAATCTTGAGGAACTTCAAGCTACTCAAGAAGAGTCGGATAGAAAAACAAGCGAGATAGAGAATCTTTTAAATTCTCTTAGTAAATCAAATTTCTTTGTTGAATATAATCCTCAGGGTAAAATTATTGAGGTTAATAATCAGTACGCAAACTTGTTTGGTTTAAATAGAGATCAAATGATAGGGATGTCATTCTTCGACAATGATCTTGTAATGAAAAATAAAGATCTTGTTTGGAATAATTTAAAACAGGGTTCGGTATACAAAAATCAGAATAAAGTATGTATAGGTGATCATGATTTTACATTGTTAGAGACTTATACTCCGATATTTAATACAGACGGAAAACTTCAGAAGGTTCTTAAGATTTCCAATCAATTAAGCGACTTCGTAAATTAATATAAACTAAGCCTCTGTAATAAGAGGCTTTTTTTTAAATAGATATGTTATTACCTCTTGCCGAAAGAATGCGTCCAAACAAGTTGGACGATTATATTGGACAGCATCATTTAGTTGGACAAACTGCTGTTTTGCGTAAAGCAATTGCCAATGGACATATTCCTTCAATAATTTTGTGGGGTCCTCCAGGAGTTGGTAAAACAACTCTGGCACATATTATTTCTAAAGAGTTAGAGCGTCCATTTTATGTTTTAAGTGCCGTTTCGTCGGGTGTTAAGGATGTTAGAGATACTATTGATAAAGCAAAAAAGCAGCAGTTTTTTAATACTCCTAGTCCAATTCTCTTTATCGACGAGATTCATCGCTTTAGCAAATCGCAGCAAGATTCACTTTTGGCTGCTGTCGAGCAGGGCACTGTGATACTTATTGGTGCGACTACCGAAAATCCAAGTTTCGAGGTTATTAGACCATTGTTGTCACGATGTCAGGTGTATGTGTTGGAGAGTTTGGGAGTGAGTGATTTGCAGACTCTTTTAGATAGAGCCTTGAAACAAGATATTTCCCTAAAAGAGAAAAATATAATAGTTAAAGAGACCAAAGCTCTTTTTCGATTTTCGGGTGGCGATGGACGAAAACTTCTTAATGTTTTAGAAATTGTAGTAAACTCTTTTGATAAAGATGAAATTATTATAACCGACGATATTGTGCAAGAGGTTTTGCAAAACAATATTGCTGTTTACGATAAAGGAGGAGAGATGCACTACGATATTATTTCGGCTTTTATAAAGTCGGTTCGTGGGTCGGATCCTAATGCAGCTGTTTATTATTTAGCTAGAATGTTAGAGAGTGGCGAGGATATTAAATTTATTGCCCGCAGGTTGATTATTTTGGCTTCCGAAGATATTGGTTTGGCTAACTCTAATGCTCTTTTATTGGCAAATAGTTGTTTTCAGGCTATTGAGAATATTGGTATGCCCGAGGCTCGTATAATTTTGTCTCAAACAACTATCTATTTAGCTACATCGCCTAAGAGTAATTCGGCATATATGGCCATTAACGAGGCAATGAGTTTTGTGAAAGAAACAGGAAATCTTTCAGTACCTTTACAACTGCGCAATGCACCAACAAAATTGCTTAAAGATTTAGGATATGGCGATGGTTATAAATATTCGCATTCATATCCTGGTAATTTTGCCGAGCAGGAGTTTTTGCCAAAAGAAATTTCTGGCAAAACTTTTTACAAGCCTTGTGTTAATTCTCGCGAAGCAGAGATAAAACAGCGTCTCGAGAGACAGTGGAATGATAAATATAAATATTAAAATACTATGCAAAATATTTTAGAATTATTACCAAATATTAAGAATAGCGATAAGGATATGTTTTTTCTTATGGCTGGTCCTTGTGCTATTGAGGGCGAGGAGATGGCTTTTGAGATTGCCGAAAAAATTGTAGAAATAACCAATCGTCTTGGCATACCTTATATTTTTAAAGGATCGTATCGTAAAGCTAATCGTTCACGATTAGATTCTTTTACAGGGATAGGTGATATTAAGGCTTTAGAGATTCTTAAAGCTGTTGGGCAGAAATTTAATATTCCTGTTGTTACCGATATTCATTCGGCTGAAGAGGCTGAAATGGCTGCTAAATATGTTGATGTATTGCAGATACCAGCTTTTCTTTGTCGTCAGACAGATTTGCTTGTGGCAGCAGCAAAAACAGGTAAAGTTGTTAATATTAAGAAAGGTCAGTTTTTGGCTCCTGAGTCGATGAAGTTTGCTGTTCAGAAAATTTTAGATTCTGGAAACGATAAGGTTGTTATAACCGATCGAGGAACAATGTTTGGCTATGGAGATATGATTATCGATTATCGTGGGATACCAGAAATGCAAGCTTTTGGTGCACCTGTAGTTTTAGATATTACTCACTCGTTGCAGCAGCCAAATCAGAGTTCGGGTGTTACTGGTGGAAAACCAAAACTTATTGAGACAGTTGCTAAGGCTGGTGTTGCTGTTGGTGTTGATGGTTTGTTTATTGAAACTCATCCAAACCCTGCTGTTGCAAAGTCTGATGGAGCTAATATGTTACCTTTAGATCAGTTGGAGGATTTGCTTACAAAATTGATAAAAATTAGAAAAGCCATATAATAGTAAAGACGCGATTTATCGCGTCTTTTTTTATATAGTCTTATAAACTGTAGCTTCGTCTATATTGAGTGTGAAGAAAAAGTTTGAACCTTCTCCTAATTTGGAATCTACCTGAAGTTCACCACCCATTAATTTTACTATTTTAGAGCTTATTGATAGGCCAACTCCAACACCTCCGTATTCCTTAGTTAATCCTTCTTGAGCTTGTCTGAAGGCCTCGAAAACATATTTTATTTTATCGTTTGATATTCCTATACCATTATCTCTAACCGAGAAGTAATAACTATTGTTTTTCATATTTCGCGCAGTAACTGTTATAGATCCCGAATTTGTAAATTTCAAAGCATTTGAAACAAGATTGTTTAATACCTGTTTCAGTCTTGTTGAATCTATAAATAATGTTTGGTTTTCTTTTAAATCGAAAACGTAATCAATAGTTACACTATCTTTTTTCATGTCTGTTTTTAGACTCGAGAAATAATTAATCTGTTCTAGTAATAGATTTTTTAAATTAACAGGTTCTGTATGAATTAAAAATTCGTCTATTTCTATTTTCGATAGATCTATAATGTCATTAATTATTTTTAGAAGATCTTTGCCTGTTTTATTAATTATTGAAAGATACATTCTCTGTTTTTCGGGAGTTAATTTGGGGCGTTCTAAAAGAGCTGAAAACCCTAGAATACCATTTAAAGGAGTTCTTATTTCGTGCGACATGTTTGCCAAGAATATTGTTTTAAGTCGGTTAGCATTGTCAGCATTATTTTTTGCTTTTTTTAACTCTATAGACATTAGCATCTGTTGCTCAATCTCTTGTTCTAGTTGCTTGTTTGACGATTCAAGCTCCTTTGTTCTCTTTTCTACTTGTTCTTCAAGGCTTGTGGCAAGCTCTTTTAAGTCCTCTTCGGCCTGTTTTCGTTGATTAATTTCTCTTAAATAATTACCATTAATTTTTATGTAGTTCTTGTTTTTCTGGCGTATAACTATAATAAAAAAAGCGCAACCAACTAAGAAACATACAATAGCTATATTAGCAACAAATTGGTTTCTTATTTTTTGTTGATTTATCTCGTTCTTGGTTTTTAGTAAATTTAAATCTTTAATATTTTGCTCCGATTCGTATTTTGCTTCAATAATCTCAAGCTCTCGGGTATGTTCGTCAAAGGCAATAGAATCTTTTAAAGCGTTCGATTTTTGTTGGTATTCGTATGCTTTTTTTAATCTATTAGTTTCGTAATGCATTAAGGCCAGCTCCTCGTAAACACCTTGTGTAATTGTTGGAAGGTTGTTTTCTGTTGCTGTACGAATAATTTCGTTATATGTTTTTATCGATTTGTTCCAATTGTTCGTTTTGTATTCTATTGAGGCTATATTGAATAATATCCTGCATTCGGTATTCTTTTTGTTAAGCTGCTTGAATATTCGATATGCCTTTTCATAATAATATATCGATTTATTGAAATCTCCTTTCTGTTCATACGATAATCCTATATTGTTTAATGTAATACCATAGCTGTATGGATCTTCTCTTTTTTCGAATTCGGGGAGTATTTTTTTGTAATTATCTATTGCTTCATCGTAATTTTGTAAATTATGAAAAACCGATGCCATGTTGGCGTAAATAGCTGTTAGTTTATCGTATATGTTGTTGTTCTGACATATCTCTTCGGCTTTTTTGTAATAATTAATTGCTTTGTCATAATCTTCAGCGTAATTGAATAAGCTACCTAGGTTTTGATAGGAGCGCGCTACATTTCTCCAGTTTTTTGTTTTTGTGTAATATTCTAAAGCCTTATTTAGATATGTGTATCCATTTTGAACTTTATTTGAATAAAAGGAGCAATAACCCATTTCTAACCAAAGATTGGCTTTTTTCTCGTTGTCTTTAAGTTTGTCGTAAATAAAGATTGCTTTTTTATAGAATATTAATGCGCTGTCGTGCTTTTCAATTTCCGAATATGCTAAACCAATACACGATTGAATATCGGCTTTTGCAATATTACTGGTAATATTTTCGGTTGATAAAACCCTTTTGCCAAATTTTATGGTGAATTCGGGTTGGTCTTTTGCTGTTAACGAAAATAGTTCGTTATATCGTTTAATTTTTTC
>JAFGOQ010000204.1 GCA_016926405.1 Bacteroidales bacterium | reverse complement strand
TTTTTTCGGGTTTTTGTAGTGATTGTGCTTTTTAATATTTTTTTTTTGACTCAAGAGTAGTTGAAGTGCCTTTTAATTACTTTTTTTTTAACACATCGAAGTGGTTTAGCCTTTTAATAAGATTTTTTTCGAGCCTTTGTACTTAATTATACTCTACTGTCAAAGAATTTTAAAAGAAAAACCTAAAGCTATAGCCTTAGGTTTTAATATTTAGTTTTTTCGATAACCTTTAATAATTAGCAGGATTTATTGCAGCAGGGTTCCAAAGGTTAAGGAATCGTAGTACTTTTTCGTTACTATACGATTTGTCTTGTTCTAGTAAGTCGGTAGCTTGAGTATGTATGCGTTTTCCCTTACCGTCTAAAACAACTAATACAGGGTATCCAAATCTGTTTGGGAATTCTAATTGCTTCATAACCTCGTTGTTCTTGTTTTCTTTGCTATAGTTAACCAGAATAAAAACATAGTTTTTATCTATAGCTTTTTTAATATCGACATTGGTGTCAAAAAAATTATGCAGCTTAATGCACCATGGGCACCAATTTCCTCCTATCTGAATTAATACATGTTTCCCTTCGGCAGAGGCTTTAGTAACAGCTTTTTGTATTTCGGCTTTGGCATCTGCTTTAGGATTGTATATGCTTTGCGATAGAGCAGAAGTAGCCATTGCTACAGCAAAGAAAATAAAAATTGCAACTCGTTTCATTTTGTGATAAATTAATGATTGTTAAAAATTATTAGTGGTAAATATAATTATTCGAAACATAATAATATGTAATATGAATGAGGATGTTAAAGTTGATAGAATTAAAGTTAAAATTGCCGATTTTTTAACAATAGTTGATCAGTGTGCGGCAGCTTATAAAGAGGCTGTTAGTAAATATTTAAAGGGTGACAAGTCAGGATTTAGAGAGAATATGAATCAAATAATAAATTTGGAGCGAAGAGCAGATCAGATTCAGTGTGATATTGAAAAAGAGGCTGTTTTGGTTGAGTCTTCGAGGAGTAAAAATATACCAATTTTGATTGATAAGCTTGATGATGTTGTTGATTTACTAAAGAAAAATATTGTTGAATTTGATATTGAACAGCCCCTGTTTTATGAAGAATTGAGAGTAAGAATGCTAAAAGTGGTAGACATGACTTTTGTTACTATCGACTCGTTGATAGGTCTTTTTAGAGTGTATTATATATTTAATAGAGAAATAAAAGGTGCTATTTTTAATGTTATTCGAGGAGAGCGTAATTCAGATAAAATATCAATTGACTTAAAACGAATAATTTTCAGTAATCCGGAAATAACATTCTCGCAAAAAATGCATCTTAAGTATTTTGTCGAGAGTATCGATAATATTTCGGACGTGGCAAAAAATATTGCCGATTCTATAGGGTTTCTACAAATACAACCAAACTAAATAGAAGCTGTTTGAAAAGCGTATAATAGCGTAGTTAATAACTTAGTTGAGCTAATTTGGACTTGTTAATTATATTTAATATAGGCTGTATGCTTTGCTAAATTCTAGATTAGACTTCTGTTTTTCATTTTGTTATCGCTATTATAATGGTATATTTAGCCTTAATTAATTATATATTAACTATAAATATGTTGTTGGAAATAGAGCGTAAATTCTTGGTTTCGGGTGAGTTTAAGGATGCTGCTTTTAAAAGTAAGCATATTATTCAGGGGTATTTGTGCGATCAAGAAAACAGACAGGTTAGGATAAGGATAATAGATAATAAGAGTTTTATTACAATTAAAGGAGGGCTTGAATTGGATGGCATTTCTCGTTTCGAATGGGAGAAGGAAATTCCAAACGATGAGGCATTGCAATTGATAAAGCTTTGTGAAGGACGTATAATAGAGAAAATTCGCTATTATATTAATCACCAAGGAAAGGTGTTTGAAGTAGATGAGTTTAAGGGTAAGAACTTGGGTTTAACATTATGCGAAGTTGAGCTAGACTCTTCAGATGAAAGTATTGATCTGCCAAAGTGGATTGGTAAGGAAGTAACAGGCGATAAAAGGTATTACAATATTTCTCTTATATAATTATGTATTAATAATAGAGTGCTTTTATTGTCTGAATTAATATTTGTGTTGGTTAGTCTTATGTTTTGTTATTAAAATAACAGAATATTAACAATGCTTCTAAACAATTAGAGATAGGTTAAAAAACATGTATTTTACTATTATTCCTTATTTATATTAGAAATAAATAACCATTTTACTGGTCAATTAACTCTGTTCTGGATGTTAATTTTTTGCGCGAAAAATTACTTTTATGCGACTTAAAGAGGAATTTTTATGCAAAATAAAGGTGAAGTAATTGAACATGCGGGGTTTATAACTTCAATTGATGGCGATCAGGTGAAGGTTACAATAGGGACTGTCTCGGCCTGTTCTGCTTGTCATGCTAAAGGGGCTTGTGGTGCATCTGATATGCAAGATAAAGTAATTGATGTTAAAAAGCCTGAGTTTGAAATTTCCGTTGGCGATGCGGTTACAGTTGTAATAAGTAAATCGTTGGGCTATTTGGCTCTTTTTCTTGGGTACTTATTACCTTTAATATTAATAATAACCTTCTTAATTGTTTTATCAGAGTTAGGTTATAGCGAACTTATTGCAGGAGTGGTCTCTCTTGGTATTGTAGTTCCTTATTATTTTATATTGTATTTGTTTCGCAATCGGCTGAAAAAAACCTATGCTTTTTCAATTAAAAAAAACTAAATAAATAAACAATAAATCAATGAGTTCAATTGTATTGTACACGCTATTAACGTTAAGTTCTGTTGGAGCCCTGGCTGCAATAATACTTTACTTTGTAGCGCAAAAATTTAAAGTTTATGAGGATCCTCGAATAGACGAAGTAGAGGCTGCTCTACCCGCTGCTAATTGTGGTGGTTGTGGATTTGCAGGTTGTAGAAACTTTGCTGAGGCACTTGTGAAAGCCGATGAATTTGGTTCGCTTTATTGCCCTGTTGGTGGTAACGAAACAATGGAAGCGGCAGCTAAGATTCTTGGAAAAGAAGCTGTAGCAATGGCACCAATGGTTGCTGTTGTTCGTTGTGGCGGATCGTGTGATGTTCGTCCAGTAATTAATAAGTATGATGGCGCAGCCTCGTGTACTGTTGCTTCGGCATTGTATAGTGGGCAAACAGGTTGTCAGTATGGCTGTCTAGGTTTAGGCGAGTGTGTTGATGCTTGTTCATTTGACGCTATTGTTATGAATCCAGAAACGGGTCTTCCCGAGGTTATCGACGATAAATGTACTGCTTGTGGTGCTTGTGTTGACGCTTGTCCTAAAGACATTATCGAAATTCGTAAGAAGAACAAGAACGACCGTAAGATTTTTGTTAACTGTGTTAACAAAGATAAAGGTGCTATTGCAAAAAAATCGTGTGAGGTAGCTTGTATTGGTTGTAAAAAATGTGTGAAGGCTTGTAATTTCGATGCTATTGTTGTTGAGAATTTCTTAGCATATATAGATCACGAGAAATGTAAGCTGTGCAGAAAATGTGTTGCTGAGTGTCCTACAGGAGCTATTCAGGAAGTGAATTTTCCAGAGCGAAAAGTAAAGAAAGAAGAAGAAAAAGTAGTTACCGAAACTTCTGAAAAGAATAAAGAGGAGGGGGCATGTTAAAGACATTTTCTATAGGAGGAGTTCATCCAGCCGAAAATAAATTATCGGCAAATTCGGCCATCGAAGTATTGGCTATACCACAAAAAGTTGTAATTCCCGTATCTCAACATATTGGAGCTCCAGCCAAAGCTGTTGTAGCAAAAGGAGATGTTGTTAAGGTAGGTCAGGTAATAGCTCAAAGCGGTGGTTTTGTATCTGCTAATATTCATTCTTCGGTATCGGGCACTGTTACCAAAATTGAAGATACTTTAGATAGCTCTGGCTATCGTAAAATGGCTATTTTAATTGATGTTGAAGGCGACGAGTGGTTGGAGTCTATTGACAGAACAGATAATTTAGTTGTAGATATTACAATGAGTGCCGAAGAGATAAAGCAACGTGTTGCCGAAGCTGGTATTGTTGGTTTGGGCGGAGCAACTTTTCCGTCGCACGTTAAATTGGCTGTTCCTGAGGGTAAAAAAGTAGAGGTGCTAATTCTTAATGGTGTTGAGTGTGAGCCTTATCTTACTTCTGACGATAGATTAATGCTTGAGAAAGGTGACCAGATAATGGTTGGAATCCAAATTTTAATGAAAGCTCTAAATGTAAACAGAGCAATTATTGGAGTTGAGAAGAACAAACCTGAGTCGATTGCAAATCTTGAAAAACTATCGGCTAAATATAAAGGGATAGAAATTTGTCCACTAAAGGTTAAATATCCACAAGGGGGCGAGAAGCAGCTTATAAAAGCAACAATTAATAGAGAGGTTCCTTCGGGACAACTTCCTTTAAATGTTGGTGCTGTAGTTCATAATGTAGGAACTGCTTTTGCTGTTTACGAAGCTGTTCAGAAGAATAAACCTCTTTTTGAGCGTGTTGTAACAGTTACAGGTAAAACTCTTGCCAAACCATCGAACTTTATGGTTAGAGTTGGTACTCCTGTTAGTTCTCTTATTGATGCTGCTGGTGGATTGCCTGAGGATACAGGTAAAGTCATAAATGGTGGACCAATGATGGGTAAGGCTCTTAGTAGTATCGATGTACCTGTTGTTAAAGGAACTTCGGGGATTGTTATTATGCCCGAGGAGCAAGCTTCGCGTCGTCAGGCAACTAATTGTATTAAGTGCGCTAAGTGTGTTTCTGTTTGTCCAATGGGGCTAGAGCCTCATTTACTTTCGAAAATGGCTATTCGTCAGATGCACGATAAGTTAGAGGCAGAAAAGGTAATGGATTGTATGGAGTGTGGATCGTGCTCGTTTGAGTGTCCTGCAAGTATTCCGTTGCTTGATTATATACGCCTTGGAAAAGGAAGAGTGGGGAGTATTATACGTTCGCGTAATTAAGATTTGTTAATAGATAAAACTTATTAATAAGATGAATTTACTAAAAATTGCACCGTCGCCTCACGTAGCAGGAAAGCATACAACACAAAACCTTATGGTTGGTGTTCTGCTTGCTTTGTTG
>JAFGOQ010000203.1 GCA_016926405.1 Bacteroidales bacterium | reverse complement strand
GATGATACTTATTGCCGATAGTGGTTCTACTAAAACAGATTGGGTTTTGATTAAATCGTTGGAAGAAAGGGTTACTTTTCAGTCGATAGGATTAAATCCTCTTTTTATTACGGATGATACCGAGTATCAATTGCAGAATGTTTTTGATTCTGTTTTAAATCGCGAATTAGTTAGTAGTGTCTATTTTTTTGGTTCTGGGTGCGGAACTCCATCGAGGATAAAAGTTATTGAGAATTTCCTGCATTCTATTTGTCCTGGAGCAAAAATTGTTGTTGAGTCGGATTTGTTGGGAGCAGCTATTTCGTTGTTTGGTAACAATGCTGGAATAGCTTGTATTTTAGGTACAGGATCGAATAGCGGAGTTTTTGACGGTGAAAAAATTACCGATAAACAGGTTTCGCTAGGGTATATTTTGGGCGACGAAGGTTCTGCTGCATCGATGGTGAAAAATTTTTATAAAGCACTTTTTTATAATACTCTTCCAGGTGAAGTTGCTGAAGCTTATTTTCAAAATTCGGGTCTTTCAAAAGACGATATTATTGATAATATTTATCGAAAACCTTTTCCAAACAGGTTTTTGGCAACACAATTGCAATATATAATTCCAATAAAAAACGATAATTGTGTAAAAGCAATTATTAACGAATCGCTTACATCGTTTTTCGATATTCATATTAAATATCAGGAAACATCTTATTTAGAAATGGGCTTTGTTGGTTCATTAGCGTGGTATTTTAAAGATGAAATACATCACATAGCAAAACAAAGAGGCCTTAATGTTTCAAAAATAATACGTTATCCTATAGATGAGATGGTAACGTATTATTCCAGAGTCACTTTTAGTAATTAAGCTTCAGAAAATTAATTTTTGAGTGTAATAAATGATGTCTCTTTTTATATTCACTTATGTTGATTTTGGAGTTTGTTTTTGCAATTTCCTTCAGGAATATATCTAGTAATAATAGTTCGTACAAGTGAAATCTCGATGATGAAGCTATTTTTAAACCTTCTGTAAAGTATTTTATTGCATTAATAGTGTCGTCATTTCGTAGGTAGTATTTGCAGAGCAAAGTTTGTATGGTCATTATGCCTAAATACCCTTCTGTAGGTGATAAATTGTCTAAAATGTTTATAAGGTTGTTAACCTGTTTATCTTCAATTTTATCAGTTTTTAATGTCTGAAAGTAAATAGCAAAAATGGCCGAATGGTTATTTTTTGGCGAAAGACTATTTGTTAAGAAGTTTTTGCTGTTTTCGCTGTGATGCTTTTGCATAAATTTATTGAATTCATCACTTTTCCCAGAAAGTAGTAAAACAGGAAAAACATAATACTCGAAGTCGTGCTCTTTGTATTGTTTTTTATCGGCTAATGATAACTTAGTAAGTTCTTTGTAAAAGGTAATTTTATCGAAAAGGTTAGTTTCTTTTATGTTGGCAATATAATCCATAGCTATCATACAGGCTGTCCATCTGGAAATAACTATTGGCGACATACCTTCTTCTGGTTTTAATTTCTTTAGCTCGTTATATAACTCTTTGTATTTGTTAAGTTCAAGCGAAACAATTTCTGCTTGTAAAAGAAACGAAAGAGAGAATATTTTTTCTTCGGTTAAAGTAGAGTTTTTGTAATATTGTTCCATCTGAAATTTATATGAAGCAATAAGATAATTAGTGTCGATAAATCTTTCGAAATAAAATTTTCTTGCTTTTGAATTTTTGGCATATACAGGGATTAACTTCTCTTGCATTAGTTTATCACTTCTAAGGCAATTTCCAATTGTTTCGATAACATGCGAGTTGTCTATAGTGTTATCACTTAGCGAGAAAAATTGAGAAAGAACTTCGTGATTTCTGTTTTTATAGGCTTTCTGATATAATAACGAAATTAAAAGAGGTTGTATGTCTTTGTTGTTGTAATATAATTCTATGTCGTTGAATAGTTCAAAATTCACCCCTTCGTTAAATTCTATTAACTGATTTATAATTAATGTTTCAAATAAATTTTGATGGGTGATAAAAACATATTTAGTAAGAAGTCCATATTGATTTTCGGTAATTTCTTCAGTAATGATACCAAATGATAGCATATCGTGGTAGGCATCGAAGTAATTGCCCGCATTTTTAAGTTTTATTGGATATTGATTTGATAATTCTTTTTTCTTCATGCGATAGCCGTTAATACCAGCATTACAGGAGTCTATTATTGCGTAAAGAATATCAATTTTTTCGTCAGAGTTATTTGAGTAATATATCTGAGTTTTTAAAAATTCATCTAACAAGTCGGCTGAACTAGTTAGATTACCAATAAGATTAGGATCGTAAATATTTATAAATAGATTAAGGAAGTATGGGTGTGATATTGTATTTCTTAAATCTAAGCTTAACTCGTCGAAAACTAATTTTGTCTCTTTTTGATTGTTAATTGTTATATCAAAAACTCGTTGAATTTCGCGTCTTGAAAGGGGAGGTATGTTTGTTTTGTTGTTAATGTTGTATCGTAGTTCAACATCGAACCAAGCATCGGAAATTGCTTTTCCCGAATTGGTAATAATTGATGCACAGTTTTCCCATGTAGTGTTTCTTGAGGATATTATGATTTTTATATAGTTTGTGCTTTTGTATTGGTTTATAAGTTGAATTATATCTGAAAAGAAACTATCAAACTTTTGCTTAATGTTTGAAATATCGTCTAATCCATCTATAATTATTACGAGTTTACTATTGGTTGAGATATCGTCAGCTATTTCGGCTAAAACATTTAAAGAAGTAACTCCAAGTAGGTTTGCTATCCAGCTTTCTAGCTTAGTCTCTTTGTTAATTTTAGAAATAATGTATTGAGCCTTTAGTAAAAGAATAATATCTCTCTGTATTTCTGATGATAATTGAGAGTCGGTCCATTTAGAAAGAATAATAGATTTACCCGATCCTCCTGGAGCAATAAAAGCTGTTGCAGTATGATTGCCTCTAATAAGATCGTCGATTTTTTTTATGGCAAAGTCGCGCTGAGTAATTCGGTCGAATTCTAAGCCAATCTTTATTTTAGATTTTTTTATATTTTCTAACGAAATTCGTTTTGCTATTTCAAATGATTTTTGCCAAATAGTTTCGCTTTCCGATTTTAAGTTTTCGATGTTTCTGTTAAGTTGAAAATCTTTCCAATCTTCAAACCCAACAAATCTTGATAATATTGAAAGAGTAACAGCTGATGGTTTCGATGAGGCACTTAAAAGTCCAAAAAAACGTCTTAAGGTACTATCGCTTATTAATTCGTTTATAGAGTCATTTATTTCTTGCGAAAGGTATTTGCAGTCGTTTGCGGTAGATATTTTTTCTCCGTATTTTTTCTCTACTTCTTCAATAAGTCTCTTTATCATTTGGGGATTTTGTTATAAAATTAGCCTTACCAAAAATAGCAAAAAAGCTGGAAGAAAAAAAATGACAACTTTGACACTTGTGTGACAAGAAAAGAACCCGCATATTTGTGGCGCATGATTGAGAAAGTAAATTGTACATAAGAGTATTGGAAACGTGAGCCCGCTGTAGTTAATTTACTCTCAAAGAATTATTATCAGTCCTTCCTTAATAATTAGTTATATCAATAGTAGCATGGTTGTCGCCGCCGAGAAATCTCTCGGCGGCATTTTTTTTATTGTTTTTTGACATAGAGCTGAGCAGCCTCCTGTGAAATGACAGTTATATTTGTTCCTTTGTCAATATAAGATTCGTTGCAGCAGGCGTCGAAAATTTGGTTTTCGATGATAACTTTTCCCGAAGGTCGCAACATAGTGTATGCCTTTCCTGTTTTTCCAATCATTGGTTTTAGTTCAACAGCATTAACAACATATCCTTCGTCGGCATTTTGTTGCGACGACAGTATAAGATTACTAAAGCGCTTTACCTTTAGCATTTTTTTGCTTATTAAGATAGATCCAATAATAGAGAAGATAGTTGCGCCTGAAACAAATAGTAGTGTTCTTAATAGTTGGCTAATTCCAAGTTCTCTGTTTGTTTCAAAAATAACGTTGTCTATTAAAGCCAAAGTTAATCCAGCAATTACTAAAACAATTCCAGAAATACCAGCAATTCCAAAACCAGGAAGGACAAATATTTCAACGGTAATAAGCCCTATGCCAGCAATAAAAAGTAAAACCTCCCAGTTCTCCACTAATCCTTCTAAATAAAGAGGAGCAAAGTACAATATAGCTGCTGTAATAGCTGCGGCAATAGGAAAGCCAACTCCTGGTGTTTGTAGTTCGAAGTAAATTCCTCCAATAATTATCATTATTAATATCCCGTGAACAAATGGATTCAGAATAAAACCTATTATACTATCTAGCGCCGTAGGTTTATACTCGGTAATTTTATAGTTTGTGATTCCAGCTTTTTCCAAAACTTCTTCACATGTGGATGCTATACCTTCGGAATAATTATATTTTAAAGCTTCTTCGGCCGAAAAAGTTAAAACTTTGCCAGTGTCAATAATTCCTTCTATATAGGTTCTTGGGTCAACCATTGCCTCGGCAATAGCAGGGTCGCGATGCCATTTGTAAATAGTATCGTTATTAATAATAATTGTGTCTTTGCCATGCGATTCGGCTGTTGAGCGCATTAAAGCTCGCATATAAGATTGGTATTTTTCGGGAACTAGCTCACCTTGTTGGTTAACAACCGATGCGGCACCAAAACTTCCGCCTGCTCTCATGTAAATACTATCGGCAGCAATACTTATTAGTGCACCTGCAGATGCTGCATTGTTGTCGATGAATACCAAAACAGGAATGGGTGAATTTAGTAGTCGTGTTCTAATAGAATCGGCCGAGTCAACCATTCCGCCGTATGTGTTCATGTGTATAAGAATGTAGTCTGCATTCAACTCCTTAGCTTCTTTTAAAGCATTTTGTGTTGTTCTTACAACAGGTGGCGCTATTTCTTGTTTGATATTAAACTTATAAACAAGAGTTTTTTTGTCTATAGAGTTTTGTGCCCATATTGAGTGACATCCAATGAGTATGCTCAATGTGATTAGTAGGTTTTTCATATTTTTTTTATTTGGTTTTTAATTTTCTATGAAACTAGTCAATAAAACAATGTCTCTGTGTGTTAAAGCTATTATGTATGTCTTGTTATTTTAGAAATTAGTTTTTATAGGTTTTGATAATTGTATTACAGTTGATAAAAAACGCTCCATGGCCGATTTCATATCAGGACTTTTGTGATACACAATATTGTTGGTAAGATAGTCTATTAAAATATCTCTTTTTTCGTCTGATATTGATTCGGTACTGTATTTATCGATTGAGAGTTCAATAATTTTGTCAATATCTGAAAATATTTTATTTAGTCTCTCTTTAACCTTGGTTGGGAGTTTTTTGTTTGTTACCCAGGCAGCAAAAACAAATGGCATCCCTGTGTGTTTTTCCCACTCTTCGGCTAAATCGTATTTATATTTAAATTTCGATTCCATTTCGAAAACCCGATCTCCGATTATAACCATTCCGCATTTTTCTGGTAGTTGTAATTGTTCGAAGCCAGGTTTAGTAGTAATCCAATTTATATCTTTTTTATAGTACTCAATAGCTAATATGCGCATTAGATTTACAGAGGTTTTACTTTGGTAATCGAGATAAATTGATTCAATATCTTCAATTTTATCGTTCGATAATAAAGCTACTGTGTTAACTTTTCCGTTTGCCCCTATACAATAGTTTGTAATTATTTCGGCATAGGGTAATTCGGTAATTGCAGCTACAGGAATTAGTCCGATATCAACTTTGTCGTAAAGCAATTTTTCGGCACATTTTGAGGGGTAGTCAATCTCAATATCAAAAAAATCTTTCCCTTTTTTTTCTAGTAAGTATAAAAAAGGGAAAGTGTTGATGTAAGAAATAGTCGATATCTTATATTTTTTTTTAGTCATTTATTGTGTATTGTTGATTTTGGAATATTTTTTCTGTTGAAATTGTGGCAGCCATAACTGCTACTAAAGAGGCAAATCCTGCTAGAGTAGGGCCAATAATTGGTATAATAAGTAATAGCGTGAAGACTGTTCCGTTGCCGATTAGTGTCCATCTGTTTTGTCTGCAGAACCTTATGCTTTCGTTTATTTTGTATCTGCGGCGCTCTAGGCTATAGTCAATAAAAGAGAATCCGTAGAAGTATGCAGTAATAAAAAACATAACTATAGGTGTTAAAAATCCTATTAAAGGGATGAAGCTGGCGAAAAACATTAGTATAGCCCAACCTAGCTCTAATAAAACATTGCGTAGTGCAATTAATAATCCACGATAAATATCGTACAAAAATTCTGTGATAGATGTTTTGTAAGTGTGTCCTGAAATATGTCTTTCTGTTTTTTCTGATAAAAAGGCATAAACAGGCGACATTAATGTGATAATTAAATATCCTCCGATAAAAATATAGGCAACAAAAAATGATACTTTAATAAGTATCCATACAAGGCCTGATAGGAATTTTTTCAGGTAGAAAAGAAAACCTGTCTGATCGCCTTTTAAACTTAATAAATCTAATACGTAGTTGTTTAGTGGATCTATTATGTTTGATATTAAACTGTTTCCTAAGTAAAAAATTATGATGTTTAATATCAGAGGAAAGATAAGATATATGGCAAACTTTGGTGTGAAAAGTAATTTTAATGCTTGCGAATAACTGCTTATTCCAATTCGAAGATCGGAAGTTTTGATTGTCGATTTGTAATTAATCATTGTTAAAATAATGGTGTAATTTTACATTCAAAGATAAAACAATACGTTTGTTTTTTATCAAATACCAATAAAATCTTTACTTATAGATCTCCTAAAGACCATTTAATCACCTTTTGTTTAACTCTTTTTTTTAACTTTGTGTTCGATAAAAATTAGGTGTGTAAATAGGGGGTGTTTAAATAGGTATTCCCGCATTT
The DNA here is from genome assembly GCA_016926405.1 of Bacteroidales bacterium. Lineage (GTDB taxonomy): Bacteria > Bacteroidota > Bacteroidia > Bacteroidales > UBA6680 > UBA6680. The sequence goes on along the minus strand of JAFGOQ010000203.1, from coordinate 26,525 downwards.
TGAATAAAACAAATAGTTATGAAGCTAACAAACTTAACTGCAGTTTCGCCAATTGATGGTCGTTACAGAGACAAAATTGATGAGTTGTCTAAATATTTCTCGGAATATGGATTAATCCGTTATAGAGTATTGGTAGAGATAGAGTATTTTATCTCGCTTTGCGAATTGCCTCTTCCTCAATTGAAAGGTTTTGATAGCAATTTGTTTGATAGTCTTAGAGATATTTATCGCGGTTTTACCGAAGAAGAGGCTCTACAGGTTAAGGAGATTGAGAAAACAACAAACCATGATGTTAAAGCTGTTGAGTACTTTATAAAAGATAAATTCGACGAGCTGGGTATTAAAGAACACAAAGAGTTTATTCACTTTGGACTTACATCACAAGATATTAATAATACAGCAGTTCCTTATTCGTATCGTGATGCTGTTAATGACGTTTACTATCCGCTTTTAGACGAGCTTATTTCTAAGTTAGAGCGTTTGTCGGAGGCTTGGGCCGATGTGCCAATGTTGGCTAGAACTCATGGTCAGCCTGCTTCGCCTACTCGTTTAGGAAAAGAGATTAAGGTTTTTGTTGAGCGTCTGAATAATCAGTTAGATCTTTTAAAAGCAATTCCTTGTTCTACTAAATTTGGTGGTGCTACGGGTAATTTTAATGCGCATCATGTTGCTTATCCAGAGATTAATTGGGTTGATTTTGCAAATACTTTTGTTAGAGAGCGTCTTGGTTTAGAGCGTTCGCAAACAACAACTCAGATTGAGCATTACGATAATATTGCTGCTGTTTTTGACGCTCTTAAGCGCATCAATACAATTATTATTGATCTTGACAGAGATTTCTGGACATACATCTCAAATGAGTATTTTAAGCAAAAAATTAAGCAGGGCGAGGTTGGTTCGTCGGCAATGCCACACAAGGTAAATCCTATTGATTTTGAAAATTCTGAAGGAAACCTTGGTATTGCAAATGCTATTTTTACTCATATGTCTGAGAAGCTTCCTATTTCAAGACTACAGCGCGATCTTACTGATTCAACAGTATTGCGTAACATTGGTGTGCCATTGGCTCATACTCTTATTGCATTTAAGTCAACTTTAAAAGGATTAGAGAAACTTCTTCTTAACAAAGAGGCTTTTGATAATGATTTGGAGAAAAACTGGGCTGTTGTTGCCGAGGCTATTCAGACAATTTTACGTCGCGAGGCTTATCCAAATCCTTATGAAGCTCTTAAGGCTCTTACTCGTACTAATCAAGGTATAAACAGAAAAACTATTCGCGAATTTATCGATGGTTTAGATGTTTCGGAAGAGATTAAAGCAGAGATGAGAGTTATTACTCCTTCAAATTATACTGGAGTAGATTTGTAATATCATTAATATAAAAAATGTTAAAACGCTCGCATATGTGAGCGTTTTCTTTTTGTTGTTTTGAACAATGAAACCACATTTATTATAACTTTACCCGCTTAACAAAAAATATTTTTTATTGTGAAGAGTATCTCTAAAATTCTAAGGTATCTTATACCTTATAAAACATACGCTATTATTAGTGTTATTTTGACTGTCCTTTCGAGTATAGCAGGTATTGTTACTTTTACAATGGTGATACCTTTTTTGAATGTGCTTTTTGGAACGACTGCTGCACCAACCGAGGCTGTTGAGTTTGCTTTCAATTATAAAGACGGTACAGCTTGGTTTAATTACTGGTTGGCTCAGTTGATTGATGTAAATGGACCACAGTTTGCTCTTTTAATAGTTATTGTTATTGTTTTAATAGCATCTTTTCTGAAGAATATTTTCTTTTACCTTTCAAAAGCTACAATGATTCCTATACGTGTAGGTGTTGTTAAAGATATTAGAAATAGTATTTATAATAAGCTTTTGCGTCTACATTTGGGATATTATTCCGAAGAGAAAAAGGGTGATATTATTTCTCGTATGTCTCAAGATGTTCAGGAGATTGAGATGTCTATTATTCGTTCGTTAGAGCTTATTTTTAAAAATCCAATTCAGATAATTGTTTACTTATCGGCAATGATTGTTATAAGTTACAAGTTGACTTTATTCGTGTTTATAGCATTGCCTGTCAGTGGATTTATTATTGGTCGAATAGGAAGAAGTTTAAAGCAAACTTCTTTTAAAGGTCAGCGTAGAATGGGTGTGATTATTTCGGTTGTTGAGGAGACTCTTGGTGGTCTTAGAATTATCAAGGCTTTTAATGCCGAAGATAAAATGTTGGGACGATTTAGGGATACTAACTCTTATTACTCTCATATCTTGTCAAAGATTTTTCGTCGTCAAGAACTAGCGAGTCCTACGAGTGAGTTTTTAGGAACAATCGTAATGTGTTTGGTTCTTTATTTCGGAGCTAGCGTTATTTTTAAAGGGGGTAGTTTATCGGCTTCTGAGTTAATTTCTTATTTAGTGATTTTTTCACAAGTTATTAATCCAGCTAAAGCTATTTCTGGAGCTTATTATACTGTACAAAAGGGTTTAGCATCGTCTGAGCGAATAGATAAAATATTGTTTGCCGAAGTAACTATAAAAGATCCTAAGAAACCTATTTTGTTAGATGGTTTTAACAGTAAAATAGAATTTAAAAATGTGTCGTTTAAATACGATAAAGAATATGTTTTGCGTAATGTGAATCTAACTATAGAGAAAGGTAAAACTGTTGCTTTAGTAGGACAATCGGGTTCTGGTAAATCTACAATGGCCGATCTTCTTCCTCGATTTTACGATGTTCAAGAGGGCGAAATATTAATTGATGGTGTAAATATTAAAGATATTACACTTAATAATCTTCGCAGTATGATGGGTAATGTAAATCAGGATCCTATACTTTTTAATGATAGTTTTGCTAATAATATTAAGTTTGGTAACGAGAATGCTTCTATGGAAGAGGTTGAGGTTGCTGCCAAAATTGCCAATGCTCACGAATTTATTAAAGAAGGGAAGAATGGGTATTATACAAATATTGGCGATAGAGGATCTAAGTTATCGGGAGGTCAGCGTCAGCGTGTAAGTATTGCGCGAGCAATATTGCAAAATCCTCCAATTATGATTCTTGATGAGGCTACCTCTGCTTTAGATACAGAATCAGAAAAATTGGTACAAGATGCAATTATTAAGCTAATGAAGAGTCGTACATCACTTGTTATTGCTCACCGTTTGTCGACAATTATGCATTCAGATGAGATTTGTGTTGTACATCAAGGCGAGATTGTTGAACGCGGAACACACGATGAGTTAATTGCACTAAATGGTCATTATAAGAAACTTTATACAATGCAAGTTAGATAATAAAAAAAAGAGCTCTTTTGATTAATTCGAAAGAGCTTTTTTTTTGTCTCTGTTTACAATTATTTCAGTTATTTTTAGACCTTAAATATTAAGCCCCACAATGAAGAAATTTTTAACTTTTGTATTATTTGTAATAGTACCTTTATTGAGTATGTCTGCTCAGCAGCTGTCTTATAAATCGCAGGTTTCAATATTGACTGTTGATGATGGAGACGAAATTTATTCTACCTATGGTCATTCTGCAATTCGTGTTAGCGATGCTATTAAGGGGTATGATTATGTATATAACTATGGCGTTTTTAATTTTAACGACCCTAATTTTGTTGGTAGGTTTGTTTTAGGGAATCTTTTGTATAGGCTTGGTATTGTTGAGTTTGATAGATTTGTTTTGAGTTATAGAATTTCTAATCAAACAGTATCGGAGCAAATTCTTGATCTCTCACTTGAGAAAAGGCAACAGGTTTTCGATTATTTAAATAGAAATTTACTTCCTGAAAATGTTAATTATAGGTACGATTATTTTCACGAGAATTGTGCAACAAAGGTTTATGATTTGTTTGCTGTAACACTTGGCGATTCGTTAGATCTAAATATTAATAGAGAGAATTATCGCAATGAAGGATTTCGTGGTATGATTAAGCCTCACTTGCAAGGAGGTATGGAGTGGGCAAAATTTGGAATCGATTTTATTACAGGATATAAAATAGATAAAGAAGTTATTGCTGAAAAGACAATGTTTTTGCCAAAAAATTTAGAATCAATTTTTGCTTCGGCAAAAGTTTTTAATAATAACCAGTGGGTTCCAATTGTCAAAAATCAAAGAGTAGTTTATAAATCTCGTTTTAAACCTTATGATTCTTTTTCGTGGTTGCTTTCGCCAATGTTTGTCTGTTGGATGCTATTTGTTCTTGTTTTTATCATTTCCCTTATTGGATGGATAAAAGGAAACCAAAGTTGGGTATTTGAGCGTGTTTTATGGAGTATTAATACTTTAATGGGATTTTTGTTGGTGTTTCTTTGGTTTTTTACAGAACATCAGGCTTTTGGGGGTAATCTTAATGTTCTTTGGTTATCGCCATTGTCGCTAGTTTTTCTTTTCAAGGGTAGTGGTGTAATTGGTAGAACTATTAAGAAAAGCATGTCTATGATAATTATTTTAATGACTGTTTTTTGGTGGTTTGCTCCTCAGTCGTTTAACACGGCAGCTTTTCCTCTACTTTTGATTTTTGTGGTTAGAATTATTAAGAGGATAGAGGGTAATTTTAATCATATCAAAGAGTAGGTTATGCACGATTTGTTTGACTTATCGTTATTAGAGAAAATAGGGCTATATTTTATAATAGCTCTTCTTTTTATTATAGTGCTTAAATATTGGATTACTAGCAAAGTTAACTCGTATAAACATAATAAACGTATAAAACGCGGATATAAAGGAGAGCAGGAGGCTGAGCGTTTTCTTCAGAAGAATGGATTTTCAATAATATCGAAACAGGAAGAGCATTCATATACTATATACGAGAATCAAAATCCTGTAGCAATAAAGCTTGTAACAGATTATGTTGCCGAAAAAGATGGAATGGTATATATTGTAGAGGTAAAAACGGGCAGTTCGGCGCCATCAATTAACAATTCGTCTACTCGACGTCAGATATTGGAGTATTATCATGCTTTGCAATGCGATGGAGTAATACTTCTTGATATGGAGGATAAGGTGTTTAAGTATATCGATTTTGGTGATATTAAGATTCAGAAAAAATATCCATTATATTTTATTTTAACTCTATTAGTTGCTGTTTTGGGTATCTTTTTTACATCTATACTTTTAAAAATAGCAGTGTGTATGGTATTGTTATTATCTGTATTTTTCTATGTTAGAAAATAGTTTAGCCTTTGTTGGCAAAGAATTTGATAGCTTAATAGAAAATAATTTTCTAAAATATTTATACATCATTTATGAATAAGCTTATTTATCTATTCGTTGGGCTTTTTGTTAGTCTTTTGACTATTTCTGCTCAAACACTCACTGTTGTCGATAAAGCAACAGGTTTGCCTATTGAAGGAGTACATGTTTATAGTTCCGATTTTTCGGTTTATACTGATTCAACTGGTAGTGCTGATTTATCGTTGTTTGTGGGTGCTAACATTATATCTTTTCGGCATTACTCCTATAAGGATTATTCGTTGAGTATCGATCAGATAAAAAAGGATGATTATGTTGTTGCTCTTTCGGAAACAGTTTTTATGCTCGACGAAGTTGTTGTCTCTTCAAATAAGTGGGAGCAGCAGGGGAGCGAGGTGCCTGTGCGTATTGTAAGTATTAAACCAACAGAAATAGCTGTTTCTAACCCTCAAACAGCTGCCGATATGCTTGCTAATACAGGGGCGGTATTTGTTCAGAAAAGTCAGTTGGGTGGTGGAAGCCCTATGATACGAGGATTTGCTGCCAATCGTGTTCTTATTGTTGTTGATGGTGTTCGTATGAATAATGCTATTTATCGTAGTGGTAATTTACAGAATGTGATTAATGTTGATCCAAATGCAGTAGAAAATGCAGAAGTTGTTTTTGGCCCAGGATCGGTTATATATGGTAGCGATGCTATTGGTGGTGTAATGGATTTTCATACTCTTAAGCCTCGACTTTCAACTACCGAGAATGCTCGATTTTCAACAAAGGCATTGACCCGATATTCATCAGCAAATAATGAGCAAACATATTCGGTTGCCCACACTGGTGGATGGAAAAAATTGGCTTACGCAACTTCTGTCTCTTATAGTAAATTTGGTGATCTTGTTATGGGAAGTAATGGCCCTGATGAATATTTAAAACCACATTATGTTATTACCGAAAATGGTATAGATAAAGTTTTAGATAATAGCGATACTGAAAAGCAGCTATCATCAGGTTATAATCAACTTAACTTATTACAGAAATTTAGATACCGCCCATCTGAAAAGTGGAATATTGAGGCTGGAGTTATTTATTCTACTACCTCCGATATTCCTCGTTACGATAGATTGGTGCAGGAAAAAAATTATGTTCCTGTTTATGCTCAGTGGTATTATGGACCACAACAATGGTTAATGACAAATGTATCTGTTAATCATAAAAGTAACTCTTTATTGTTTGATAGCTTTAATACCATTGTAGCCTACCAGAACTATAAAGAGAGTCGTCACGATAGAAAACTTAATAAGACCGAGCTGCGGAATCAAAATGAAAGTGTAGATATTGTTTCTTTTAATATAGACTTAGATAAAAAACTATCAGATAAAGGAACATTATTTTATGGGGCAGAATACTTATACAATAATGTTGGTTCTGTAGCTGATAAGTTAAATGTAACAACGGGGAAATCAAAAGTAACCGATTCGCGTTATCCCGATGGCTCGGTAGTTAATAGTGTTTCCTCTTATTTGAATTATAAGTACGAGTTAAGTCAAAAACTATTTTTAAATAGTGCTTTACGATATAGTTATATTTCTACTTATTTGCCAAAACCCGAACTTGTTGAGTCGTTTCCTTTTATTACTGATAATGTAAATCAGGATATGAGTTCGGTTAACGGAAGTCTTGGATTGGCATGGAATAAAAGCAAAACTACATCTTTAAGTGTAAATTTCTCAACTGGTTATCGTGCTCCAAATATCGACGATTTAGCAAAGGTTTTTGGTTATGATAACGATGCTCTTATTGTTCCTAATTACGATCTTGTTCCCGAATATATTTACAGCATTGATGCAGGTATAAATAAAAAACTATTTAATAGAGTTAATATTTATGCAGGTGTTTTTTATTCATTCTTGGATAATGCTATGGTGCGGGGAGATTTTACTTGGCAAGGTCAAGAATTTTTCGATTACGATGGTGATTTACGAAGAGTACAGGCTGTTGTTAATGCAGATTATGCTACTGTATATGGTGCTGATATTGCTTTGAATATTGACATTACAGATAATTTTGCAATGAAATCGAACCTTACAATTACAAAAGGAGAGGAGAAAGGTGGAGTGCCATTGCGTCATGCAGCTCCTCTATTTGGTTCAACACATCTATTGTATAGTGTGAGGGATTTTAAATTCGATTTTTATGCTGTTTATAACGGTGAGATTTCTAATGAAAATCTGGCGCCTTCGGAACAAGATAAATTTTATATGTATGCTATAGATACAAATGGAAACCCGTATTGTCCTGCATGGTATACGTTAAATTTGCGTGTTAGATATAATGTGTCTAAGAATTTGTACTTGAATACAGCATTAGAAAATATTTTGGATAAGCGTTATCGTCCATATTCGTCGGGTATTGTTGCTCCTGGACGTAATCTTGTGGCTAGCTTAATGTTGAATTTTTAAAATTATAGAAACAGCTAACAATATTAAGAGTAGTACTGCTGTTATTTGTATTATTACAAGTATTAATTAAAAATAATTTCAGTGCTTAATTATTTATACCTAGGGTGATAGCTCTAGGTATTTGCTTTTTTACCAAGTAAAGTTGTTGGTGAAAATATTCTTTTAATGGTTATGTTCTCGAATAAGGTAGAATCATTTTTATTATTACTCGTATTGCGGATAAAACTTATGCTTAATGAACTAAGCATGAGAAAGGTTTTTATACACGCGAGAATCGATAGATCGACGAAGTCAATGACTATTAAATGCGAGTTCCATACTACAAATGAAAAAACATTCTCAATACGCTATCAGGAAGACCACTTGCTTATCTTAATAAAAAAGGACGTTGGTTAAATTTCACGTTTATGTCGGTTTAACCTAGAACGATGTCTCTTTTTGAGATAGTCCCTTAAAGGCAAGAATTTGTTTGTAAACATTTGTTCTGTTTTAATGTTTTTTACCTGTTAAAATTTCAATTTGTAATTCTTAGAAAAATAAAGAGGTAACTTTGCCTAAAATTAATTTAATATAATGGATGTTATTCAAACACTAAAGCCAAAGGGAACTAAGCGTATACTGCTTTTTATAGCTGCTTTTGTTTGGACTTTTGCTGGTAGTATGTTGCTTTATAAAGGTTTTTTAATGTCGTACGATGTGAAAAACTTTTTAATGATTAAAGTTTTGTTAAGTGTAGCTGGAGGGGTACTGTTTTTTATAATGATGTTTGCTAAGTTATCATTAAAACATACACGCCGAATTATTGAGCTTGAAAATGATAAACCATGTTTGTTTTCATTTTTTAGCTTAAGAAGTTATATATTAATGGCAATAATGATTACTAGTGGAATATTGATTCGTAAATCGGGAGTATTGTCATCAGAGTATCTAATAATAATTTATGTAACAATGGGGATTCCTTTGTTTCTTTCGGCCATTAGATTTTATTATTATGGAATATTTTACCAAAAAATGGCTGGTGTTGTTTGATTTTGGAATAGCAGCAAATTACAGATTGTTTTTTCAAAAACTTAAATATCTACTTGACTTTTAACATGCAAATCACGCTGTGGAAATGGAATAGTAATATTGTTTGAGCGGAATTTTTCGATAATGTTAAATCGTAAATCACTCTTAATATTTTCTATTAAGAAGTTCTGGTCGGTCCAAAAATATAGTCTAAAAACAAGAGCTGAATCACCAAAGTCCGATAATCTGACGAATGGTTCGGGAGATTTAAAAACATTAATATTTTCTAAAGCAATATTATAAAGAATCTCTTTTACTTTTTTAGTGTCGCAAGAATAATCAACACCAACTTCAACAAAGAATCGTGTTTTTTTATCGGCCTCGCTCCAATTAATAACTTCGCTTTCTATAAATCTAGAGTTTGGTATGATAAGTAGAATATTATCGCGAGTGCGCATTCTCGATGTTCGTAATTTAATGCTCTCTATTTGTCCTACTTGACCATCAATTTCAATAACCTCGTTGATTTTAATGCTGCCTTCAAAAAGAATTAATATTCCCGAAATAACATCTTTAAAAAGCTTCTGTAGTCCAATACCAACACCAACAAGTAGAGCTGCCGAACCAGCAAAAAGTAACGAAAGTTTAACTCCAACACTTTCTAGAACGGCAACGAAGAAAATTAGCCATACTAAGTATCTAAAGAAAATAAATATTGAATGGGTTTTACCTTCGTCGAGTTTTTTTTCGTGAACCTTCTTTGTTAGAATCTTGCTAAGAAGTTTTAAAGAGACGTATAAAGCAATAATGGTTATAGCAACAATAAAAATATCTGTAACCGATATCGAAATTGAATCGTTGCTATAAATTATTTGTTTAAAAGCCTCTTTTATGTTCATTTAGTTCATAATCTTATTTAACGTGTGCATAAGCTCTGCCGACGAAATATCGTAAAAAACATTACCATTTTCAACTATTGATATCTTACCTGTCTCTTCCGAAACAATAACTATAACGGCATCAGTCTCTTCGCTGAGCCCTAATGCTGCTCTATGGCGCATTCCGTACTGATCTGGTAAGTTTAGTTTCGATGATATTGGGAGAACACATCGAGCAGCTTGTACTTTATTCCCCGTTATAAAAACGGCACCATCGTGTAGAGGACTGTTTTTAAAGAAGATGCTCTCTAAAATGGCAGGGGTAAGTTTTGCATCAAGTTCAACACCGTTAATGCCATACATCGAGAGATCTGAATTTCTGGTAATAGCAATTAATGCACCTGTGTTGCTTGACGACATATTTATACATGCGTTAACAATTGGAGAAGCATCGAAGTTGCCCACCGTTGTTGTTCCGCTTTTCTGACGAAGTAGAATAAGAAATCGGTTTACCGATAACTTGTTACGCTTAACATATTGAGTACCTATTACAATTAAAAATTTACGTATTTCTTGCTGAAAGAGTATGATTATTGCTAGAACACCAACCCCAATAACTTGTCCAAGGATTGATCCTAAAAGCTCCATATTAAGCGCTCTAACAACGAGCCATAATAGGTAAAGAATGAATATTCCAGAAAAAATATTTATAGCTGGCGACCCCTTTATTAGCAGATAAACCTGATATAAAAGGAATGCGACAATAAGAATGTCAACTAAATCTAAAAATCGTAAACTTATAAATGCTGTAATCATTCTTATTAATTAAACGAATTATAAAGACCAACTAGTTTAACCGACTCTACAGCTTGTTTAACGTCGTGAACACGTAAAATGTTTGCACCGTTAAGGATAGCTATTGTATTAGCCGATATTGTGGCTGTTAAAGCATCGTTAGCTGTAAGGTTTAAAGGTTTGTAAAGCATAGATTTTCTGCTTAATCCAGCCAATATTGGTAAGTTAAGTACTTTAAAATGGTTAAGGTTCTTTAGCAACTGATAATTGTGTTCTATAGTTTTTCCAAAACCAAAGCCTGGATCGATAACAATATCGTTAACTCCCATTAATCGAAGTTTATCAACCTTGTTAGAGAAATACTTAACAATGTCTAACGATACATTGTCGTATGTAGGATTTTGTTGCATTGTTTGAGGTGTTCCCTGCATATGCATAATAATATACGGAACATTATGTTTTGCAATAATGTTAAACATCTCTTCATCTGCTTCGCCAGCCGAAATGTCGTTAATTATCTGTACGTCAAAATTGGTAATAGCTTTATCGGCAATAGATGCTCTAAAAGTATCGACAGAAATTATTGCATCGGGGAATTCTCTTCGCACAATAGAAAGAGCATTAAAAATAATTTCAGACTCTTCCTGCTCCGAAATATCTTTTGCTCCAGGACGGCTACTGTATGCTCCAATGTCAATAATATCGGCTCCTTCAGCTATTATCTCTTTTGCACGATTGGTAATTTCTTCGTCGCTGCAATATTTTCCTCCATCATAAAACGAATCGGGAGTTACATTTAAAATCCCCATTATCTTTGGACTCGAAAAGTCTATCAGTTGACCTCCACAATTTATGGTTTTACCCTCTTCAAAATACAAATTACTTGTTGGCATCTATCTTTTGATTTTAGTGTATTCAAATAAATTTCTAAATTTACAAAACAATTGATTTAATCCTAAAAAATGAGCAATAAAGCGCTTCATAGGTATCAAATAATTGCAAATTTAGACATTGAATCGGTTTTATAAACAGAGAGTACCATAATAATTATATATTGTAAAAAATAAAAGATATACTAAGCTATATGAAGTTTATAACAATTGAGGGGTTAGACGGATCGGGTAAATCGACACAGGTAAAGCTAATACGTAACTATTTTGAAAAGAATAATATAAAATATCAATATCTTCATTTTCCAATTTTAGATTCTCCGTTTTTTGGAGAGATGATTTCTAAATTTCTTCGTGGCGATTTAGGCGATAACAATCAGGTTGATCCTTATTTAGTGGCTATGCTTTATGCTGGTGACAGAAATAACATGGCTGCGCAAATCAGAACTTGGCTAAGCGAAGGTACTGTTGTTTTGGTTGATAGATATGTGATGTCGAATATTGCCTACCAATGTGCAAAGCTTAATACAAAAGAGGAGCAGGAGACCCTGAAAAATTGGATTCTTGATTTTGAATATAACTATTATAAGATTCCTAAGCCCGATTTGAATATATATTTAGATGTTCCTTTCTCGTTTACCCAAGAGCAACTTCAGGCTGAGCGTTCGGGCGACGATAGAGATTATCTGGAGGGTAAGCAAGATATTCATGAAGCAGATCTTACTTTTCAGCAAAAAGTGAAAAATATGTACGACCAGCAGACAACTAATCCAAATGAGATTAATAAGGTTTTGTGTACCGACAGTAATGGTAAAATGTTGGCTAAAGAGTTAATTTTTGATAAGCTTATTACCTTAATTAATAACGAACTAAAATAGTTGTGCGGTATGAGAACAATTGCAAATATTAGTAGAATATTAACAGGTTTGTTATTTGTTTTTTCAGGATTTGTGAAAGCTATCGATCCTATTGGCTCAATGATTAAGTTTACCGAGTATTTTGAAGCTTTTGGGCTTGAATTTATGAAGGATGGTGCATTAGGATTTGGCGTTTTGCTTTGTGTTGCAGAAATGTTGATAGGATTGTTTTTACTTTATAAAATACGATTTAGATTCTCAGCCTGGCTTCTTGTAGGTTTTATGGCTTTCTTCACTATTCTTACTTTTGTTTTAGCAGTTTTTAATCCTGTTTCTGACTGCGGTTGCTTTGGCGACGCAGTTCATCTAACAAATTGGGGAACATTTTTTAAGAATTTAGTATTACTTATTCCTACAGGTTTTATTTTTATTTATCGAAACAAGTTTAGAGTTAATAAAAGTCCATTCTTTCATAATATTGTGCCTGTAGGTTTACTGGCAATTTGTATTTTTATTCCATACTATAACTATAATCATTTGCCTGTTTTCGATTTTCGTCCTTACCACATAGGTGCTAATATTCCACAAGGAATGATTGTGCCAGAGAACGCCGAAGCCGATCAGTTTGAAACTACTTTTATATACAAAAAAGGTGGTGTTGAAAAGGAGTTTACCATGGATAATTACCCTTGGGAAGATACTACATGGACATTTGTTGATCAGAAATCTGTATTGGTAAAAAAAGGTTATACTCCGCCAATTCACGATTTTATTTTAACCGATCAATATGGAATTGATGTAACAACAAAGATTCTTACAAGCAAGGTTTCTACTTTGTTGTTATTTTCCGAGAATCTTTCTCACACAAGTGTTTCTGCTTTCGAAAAGGCAAAAAATATTAACGATTGGGCTCGTCAAAATGGTTTTAATATGTATGTTGTAACATCGTCGTCAACTGATATTATTAATAAATTTGGTCAGTATATTTCATATCCATTTAATTTCTTAACAGCCGATCAGACAATGGTAAAAACTGTAATCCGATCGAATCCTGGCTTAGTGTTAATAAATAACGGAACAATTATAAATAAATGGCACGCTAACGATTTGCCATCAGTTGAGTCTCTTTCGCCAGATCCTGTTTCTCTTTCGTTAACAATGATTACCAACGCTCGCCATTGGTGGATGTCGGTGTCGCTTATATTTGTGGTTATAGTTTTTGCGGCATTTTTTAGCTACACTAACTTTTTATCTAAAAAAGAAAACGTTGATTAGATATATTCTAAAAAAGATAAGACAGAGTGTGTTTATTCTGTTGGGTGTAATTACACTTATCTTTATTCTTTTTAATGTTATTCCTGCCGACCCTGCGCGTATGATTGCTGGTCAGCATGCAACAACCGAGACATTAGAAAATATTAGAGAAGAGCTAGGGCTAAATAAATCACCATTTGCTAGATATTTTCATTACTTGAACGATGTTTTGCCTATTTCTTTACATTCAAAAAATAGTGAATCGTTTTATTTTTATGAAAGTACAAGGTATGGAGGAACTCAAATTATATCTGCTGCCAAGTGGTGTCTAGTAGTTAAATGGCCATATTTAGGAGAATCGTTTCAGTCACAGCGCGATGTGCGAACTGTGATTTCACAGACGTTTCCAAATACATTGATATTAGCTTTTTCGTCTATTATATTAGCCTCTGTTTTGGGTATAATACTTGGACTTTTGGCGGCCGTATTTAAAGATTCTCTTTATGATAGGTTTTCGCTTTTTGTGTCGGCAATAGGAATGTCGGTACCATCGTTTTTTGCAGCAATTATTATAGGATGGTTTTTTGCCATTGTGTTGGGGAAGTATACCAATCTTAATCTCACTGGAAATTTATATGAGATTGATGATCTTGGACGTGGAAAATTTTTGGCTCTTAAAAACTTAATATTACCATCGATAACGCTAGGTATTCGTCCGCTTGCAATAGTCTTGCAGCTTACACGAAATTCGTTACTCGATACACTCGATCAGGATTATATACGTACTGCTAAGGCAAAGGGGTTGTCGTTTTTTAGAGTGTTGTACAGCCACGCTCTGCGCAATGCTTTAAATCCTGTTATTACAGCTATTTCGGGATGGTTTGCATCGCTTATGGCAGGTGTAATTTTTGTTGAATATATTTTTGGGTGGAAAGGATTGGGTACTGTAATTGTTAATTCGTTGAATAACCAAGATACACCTTTGGTTACGGGTTGTATTTTAACAATTGCGTTGCTATTTATTATAGTCAATATTTTAGTCGATATTTTATACTCGGTTTTAGATCCAAGGATAAAACAATACGAGAAGAATTAGAAAATTGTAGTACTTTTGAATAACTATAAACACAGTTATTATGAGAAAAAATATAGTAGCAGGAAATTGGAAAATGAATATGGTTAATGACCAGGCAAAAGAGTTAGCCTTGTCGGTAGTTGAAAATAGTGACACGGTTTCTTGTCAGTTAATTATTATTCCACCGTTTACTGCTATTTCTGATGTTCAGAAAGTAATAAACAAGTCTAATATTTTGCTTGGTGCACAAAACTGTTCGCAACACAAATCGGGGGCTTTTACAGGTGAAGTGTCGGCTGATATGCTTACAAATATTGGTTGTTCGCACGTAATTATTGGTCATTCGGAGCGTCGTGCAATATTTGGAGAAGATAATCAGTTGCTATCGGAAAAAGTTAATCACGCATTAAATAGTAATTTAATTCCTATTTATTGTTGTGGTGAAACACTTCAGGAGCGCGAAGCAGGTAATCATTTTGATGTCATTAAAAGGCAAATTGAAGAGGGTGTTTTTAACCTTTCGGAGGATTTGTTTGGTAAAATTGTTATTGCTTACGAGCCTGTGTGGGCTATTGGAACTGGTAAAACAGCTTCTGCAGATCAGGCGCAAGAGATTCATAAATTTATTAGATCGTTAGTATTAGAAAAATATAACGAGACTATAGCAAACAATATCTCTATATTATACGGTGGTAGTGTTAAGCCTGATAATGCAAAAGAGATATTTGCTAAACCCGATGTTGATGGAGGTTTAATTGGAGGAGCAGCTCTTAAAGCAACCGACTTTATTGCTATTGCTACATCATTTTAATTATTGATAATACTGTTGATCCATGAGATATTACGAATTAGATTGCAAGATAACTGGTGCCGAATTCGAAACTATTAGAGAGATATTAGTTGCCGATTTAGCCGAAATAGGTTACGAGAGTTTCGACGAAGTAGACGAAGGTCTTTTAGCATATATTTTAGAAAAAGACTTTGATATTAATAAGGTTGCAGAGGTTGAAAGTGTTAAATCTTTGTTCCCCAATAATATTGAATATACTTATCAATTAATAGAGGAGCAAAACTGGAACCAGGTGTGGGAGAGCAATTTTCCTGCTATCGAGGTTGATGGTAAAGTATATGTTCGTGCTCCTTTTCATCCCGAGAAAGAAGGTTTTGAGTATGAAATATTGATTGATCCTAAGATGGCTTTTGGAACAGGGCATCACTCTACAACATTTTTAATGATAAAGCAGATTCTTAATAATGAGTTTGCTGGTAAAACTGTTTTAGATATGGGATGTGGAACAGGTATTTTGGCAATAATGGCAAAAATGCGTGGTGCAACCGATGTTACTGCAATAGATATCGACGAGTGGTCGTACAATAACACTATTGAAAATGTTAAAATAAATAATGCAGAGCCTATTCATACTATTTTAGGCGATAGTAGTGTTATTCCAGATGTTAAGTTCGACACAATAATTGCCAATATTAATCGTAATATTCTAATTATGGATATGGGTGTTTATGCCAATCATCTTAAGACTGGTGGAGAACTATATCTTAGTGGATTTTATACAGAGGATGTGAAGAAGATTACTGATGAAGCAGCCAAGCATAATCTGAAATTTATCGACTTTATGGAAGATAAAAATTGGGTGTCGGCAAAGCTGATTAAAGAGTAACCTAGATAATTTAATATTTAAACCCGCTAATGATTTATTTTCTTTAGCGGGTTTTTATTTGTTTTCAAATAATTGCCCAATACGTTAATCATTTATAGAACTGCCAATGGTTTAAACCATGGGTTAGTTGTAATTTTTAACAACAAAGTCCAATAACTAATAGTAATACAATAATCTTTAAATCTGTTTAAGCTTAATGTTGTACAGACGCTACCAAATGCCACTAGCGGCAGAGCAGAATGCCTACTAAAAAACACAATAATAAAGGAGTTTGTAAAGAGTCTCCTTTTTTTATAATTAATTATGGTTTTGCTATACATGCTCAACCTCTGCTATACATGGTTATTGTATTGTTTGATGTATAGCAGCACAAACCTAGTGTATAGCAGCACTAAACTTGTGTATAGGAGAGCTAAACCTGTGTATAGGAGAGCTAACCTTGTGTATAGGAGAGCTAACCTTGTGTATAGGAGAGCCAAACCTGTGTATAGCAGAGCAACCTTGTGTATAGCAGGGCAAATCTGTGTATAGCAGGGCAAACCTGTGTATAGCAGAGCAAATCTGTGTATAGCAGAGTGTAATCCCCTAAAATAGCTTGACAGATTTTACAATATTTTACTTGAATGAACTACAAACATAAAATATGATCCTAAAAATAGAAGCACCTATTTAAGTAAAACCTAATTTTTATCTTAAAAGTTTGTTGAATATGTGTGCCGATTAGTGTATTGTTAATTAAATATTTTATTAGGTTTATTGATGATAATATTTTCTAGTTTAAAATAAACGGCACAAAAGTGTTGCAAAAGCTGAATTTACTGCTCTTATATTAAATACAGTAAATTATAATTATTCCTAAAATTAAATATTTATGTTATGAGAAAGGTTTTTTATACAACCCTGTTATTAGCGCTATGCGTAAATTTATTAGCACAAAAAAGTGTTACAAAAATTGATTCCTTACTGTTTAATGGAGAATCATATTTGGCAATTAAAGAGGCCAAGTTAGTTCTGAAGAAAGAGCCAAATAATTATGTTGTTAAGATGAAATTGGCTCAATCGTATAGACTGAATAGCCAATATAGAGAGGCTCTTGCGGCTTTAAATTCTATGTCAAGAAAAAGTTGTGGGTCTGTTTTTTATTGCGAGAAAGGTCAAAACCATTATCATCTTCGTAATGCCGATAGTGCTGTGATGGCATTTAGTAAGGCTCAACAACTAAACCCAGCTAGTTATCAAATTGCGGGTTATTTGGCTAAAATTTATTTTGCAAGAGATAAATATAATGAGGCCTTAAAGCAATATCAGATTATGGATAGTCTTCAAAACGAAAGCAATTCGTCTACAAAGACTATGGTTGGGCGTTGTTTAATAAGCTTAAAGCGTAATAAAGAGGCTATTTCGTGTTTTAAAAAAGCTATTGCAGTAGACTCTTTAATAATGAGTAATTACGATTATTTAGCATCGTTGTATGATGCATATAGTAAGCGCGATTCTGCTCAATATGTGTTGATGGCAGCAATAAAAGCAGCTCCAAATAATGCGTATGCCTATAAAAATATGGCCGATTTTTATGCAAATGTTAATCATTTTTATCGATCGATACCACTATATGAAAGCTTTTTGGATTTAGATATTGAAGGATTATATACACGAATTGTTTTAATTGAGTTAGGTAAAGAATATATAAATATTAAGAACTTAGATAAAGCAAAGTCTTATCTTTTAGATGTATATAGTACCGATGATAAAGATTATGTTCCTTGCCTTCACTTGGCTAAAATATATAACCTTCAAGAGAATTTAGACTCGGCGTTATATTTTGCAACAAGAGCCAATAAATTTTTTGGTTTCGATAAAAAAGATCAAGAGGACATTCTTGTTGAATTGGCTACTGCATACGAGAAAAATGGAGATTGGGAGAAAGTTGTTAAGGTGTATATTCAACTGGCATTGGAGAGTAGAAATTATATTACTGGCTATTATTATATGAAGGCAGGAGTAATTTTATACGACAATTTAAAACGTCCGCAAGAGGCTTTAATATATTTAAATAAAGCCATTGATGAATATAATAAATCGAAACTAAAGTTGTCTGATTGGCACGATTTTACTAACCAAAAAATTAATCAGATAAAAGCAGAGTTATTTTTTAAAAGTTAGTAGATTGTTTGCTGATTAAAAGCAAACAATAATGGCTAATAGTAATGCTTTAATAATTGCCCACAGAGGCGAGTCTTTTGATGCTCCAGAGAATACTCTGGCGGCAATTAATAGAGCTTGGGAAAAAGGAGCAAAGTGTGTAGAGGTTGATATTCATCTTACAAAAGATAATCATATTGTTGTCATTCATGACTACGATACTCTTAGGGTTTCGGGTGAAAAGAAGATTATTAAGAAGTCTACTTTTGAAGAGATAAAGAGATTAAAAATTATTTCAGAAATAGGAGGAAAGCAATATTGCGAGCACATACCACTACTAAAGGAAGTGTTGCAGACTGTTCCCTCTAATGGAAAAATTATTATCGAAATAAAAAGCGATAAGGCAATATTAAAAGAGTTAGAAATGCAATTATCAAAATCGGGATTGAAAGATCATCAGATAGAGATAATTGCATTTGATTTTGAGTTGTTGGCACTGGCCAAACTTATTATGCCTCAATATAAAATGTTGTGGTTGTTAGATCTTGATTATAAAAAAGCACCTTTTTTTGCATTTATTACTAAGCAAAAGGTTATTACCAAAGTTATAACGCATAACCTTGATGGAGTTAATGTTTGGGCAGGGAGGCTGTTAAACATAAAATTTATTTCAAAGTTTAAAAATAGCGGATTGTTGGTGTATTGTTGGACTGTTAATGATTTGGAACATGCCCGAAAGCTTTTAAAGGCTGGTATTGATGGTATTACTACCGATAGAGCATGTTGGTTATCGGAACGATTAAAATAGTATTCTTGATAAATGAATTTGTTTAGCTGTCAGCATTTGGGCTATCCCCAAAAAGTTTCTTTAAGAAAAATGATTTAATAAATGGCAAACGTAATAATAGGGATTCACGGTTTAGATAATAAGCCTGAAAAAGATTTGTTAGAGAAATGGTGGAAACAAGCCATTGTAGAAGGGTTAGAGACTTATGGTTACAAATCTAATTTACCCAAATTTGAGTTAGTTTACTGGGCAGACATTACCTACGATAGACCTCTGTCTGATTCAGAGGAGGATAAAGGTACAGATTATTATCTTGACGAGAAATATGTTAAAGCTATCGACAAATTTATTCCAGAAGATCACTCAACTCGAATAAAAGTGGTCGACTTTATTAGCCGTCAATTAAATAATATTTTTCTTAACGACGACTTGAGTTTAAATTATTCTTCGATAACCGACAAAATATTAAACAAATATTTTAAAGATTTAGAGCTCTATTTTAAAGGCGATAGTACTATTCCTAACAGCGAAAAGTCGAAAATTAATAGCCGATTAATTGATGTTTTGAAAAAGCATAAAGACGATAAAATAATGGTTGTTGGCCATTCAATGGGATCTATTATTGCATATAATGTTTTAAGTTTTGAGTTGCCTAATATTCCAATTCATTCTTTTATTACTATGGGATCGCCTTTGGCTCTTCCAAATGTTATCAGTTATATTGCAGGTCAGCAAAAGAAGCATAATATTGATAATCCTAAACAAATAAAAACTCCAGATAGTGTTACTAATAATTGGTGTAATTTTTCTGATATTACCGATATGGTTGCTTTAAATTACAAACTATCCGACGATTTTGCTGAAAATAACAAAGGTGTTTCGCCTGTAGATTTTTTAGTGGTAAATAATTATCAAATAAACAATAAGCAAAATCCACATAAGTCGTATGGGTATCTTCGAACTCCTGAATTTGCAAAGGTTTTAAACGAGTTTATCATTTCCGAAAAGCTATCGTTTAAGGAGAAAGTTGTTCGTGCTATTAAATTATTCATAAATAAAATAAAGTAGACATTAGTTTATTCAGCACAAATAAAAGAGTGATATTTGCAGCTAAAACAGAAAAATATATCGATGGAAGATAATAAGCAAAATGTTAAAAAAGAGAAAAATAGACATAATCCTAAGGGGTTAACCATTATATATGAGGATAGAGATATTATAGTAGTTGATAAGATAAATGGTTTGCTTACAATAGGAAGCGATCGTGAGCGCGAGAAGACAGCCTATTTTTTGTTGTCAGATTATGTAAAAAAAGGGAATCAAAAATCGAGAAACAGAATTTTTATTGTCCATCGTTTAGATAGAGAAACATCGGGGTTGTTAGTTTTTGCTAAGTCGGAAAAAGTTAAGTTCTTTCTTCAAGAGCAGTGGCAAAACTTTACTAAAAAGTATGTTGCTGTTGTAGAGGGTATTTTGCCAGATAAAGAAGGGGAAATATCTTCTTATCTTACCGAAAATAGTATTCATAGGGTTTATTCAGTTAGTAATCCTACAATGGGTAAGTTTTCTAAGACAGGTTATAAGGTTATAAAAGAGTCTCGAGGGTTTAGTTTGCTAGATGTTGATTTGTTTACAGGACGTAAGAATCAGATACGTGTACATTTTTCCGAGAAAGGATTTCCTGTAGCAGGAGACAAAGTATATGGAAATAAGAAAATAGCCGTTAAACGATTGGCTTTGCACTCTAAAACAATTACACTAGTTCATCCATTCACAAAAAAAACTATGACCTTCGATTCTGAAACACCTCAATATTTTAATCAGTTGGTTAAATAGATAGTTGCTAATTATAAGTTAGTTGTTAATATCTATTATGTGTTTGAATAATTGACAAACAATATCAAATAAATTCGGAGCAATAAATTAAATAACAGTAATGACTACAATAGGATTAATCTCTGATACACATTCTTTTCTTGATTCTCGAGTTGAGAAATTTTTTGAAAACATTGATCAAATATGGCATGCTGGCGATATTGGAAGTGTTGATGTGTCGGATTGTTTATGTAAGATAAGTGAACTAGTTGCTGTTTATGGAAATATTGATAATTCATATATTCGTATTCAGTATCCCGAATATCAGTATAACGAGGTTGATGGAGTTGGTATATTGATGATGCATATAGGTGGATATCCTGGTCGTTATTCTGCATTGGCTAAAGAGTTAATAAGTAAGTATAAGCCTAAGATTTTTATATCTGGTCATTCTCATATTCTGAAGGTTATGAATGATAAAAAGTACGAGTTGTTGCATATAAATCCTGGTGCAGCAGGTAATAATGGTTTTCATAATGTAAAAACGGCAGTTAGGTTTAAAGTAGATAAAGGGAATATTTTAGATTTGGAAATTTGGGAAGCACAGCGATGATTTTTTTTGAGACTTTTACTCTAAATGTTAAGTAAAATCTTTTTTTGAGATTAAAAGGTTCTATAGTTTCAAATGTTTATAAATGATATTAGCTATTAGAATCAATTTTAGAAACAAATTAGGTAGATATGTTCTTAATTATTTATTAACAATATTGTTATAGCCATAGTTGCTTTCTTTCTTTCTTTAATAATTAAAAATAACTCTATTCTGTATTTTATTACGGTTCTGTTGAAAAAAAATATTTTTATAATGAACTATAAATTATACTTTTGACATTTAAAGTATATATAATCTAAACTGAGTAAAATTAACTGAAAAACACAATTTTATGAGAATTAAGAACATTACAATTGCTCTGATTTTTATTGCTTTAGCATTTAGCTCGTGTAAAAGCAAAATTATTATGCAGCCAGAGATTAAGCATGCTACCAACCGTATAGCTGCCGAATGGGAACCAACAATAGGTACAATTATAGCTTGGCCTTTAGATATTCCTCATAACTTAGTTATTGAGCTTGCTAAAGATGGTAAATTATATACCATGGTACCTAACGAGCAAGAAAAGCAAGAGGCTATTAAGTGGTATACAAAATGGAATATTGACTTGACAAATGTTGAGTTTATTATTGCTCCTCAGGGATCAGACTCATGGTGGTTACGTGATTGGGGTCCATTTGCTGTATTCACTCCTAAAGGAGAGATGCATCTTGCCGATGGTGAATATGAGTGGGCAACTCCTGTTTCTGGGCCAGCATGCGATGCTCCGCTTGAGTTTATTAATGATGTAAACATTAATCCAGAGACAGGCGAAGAAGAACTTGTTCTTACATTGGAGGAAGACAATGCTCCTGACAGTATAGGAAAGCATATTAATGCTCCTATGATTAAGCTTCCTTACACTTTTACAGGAGGAAATGTTTTTACCGATGGTAGAGGAAATGCTATTTCAACATGTATTATTCTTAACGAGTGTAAGCATATTGGTGTTAGTGCCGAGCAGTTTTTTGCCGAGAATAAAAAGCTTCTTAGCATAAATAATTATACTATTATGTCAAACTTCGAAGAGAGAAGTATTCAACATATCGATTGTTATTTGAAAATGCTTGACGAAGAGCGTCTTTTTGTTATGGAGCCGCCTGTAGATCATAAAGACTATGCGGAATATAAACGTATTGTAGACGAGGAATTGTCGAAGATGACTAACTGCTATGGACGTCCATATCAAATTCTAACTCTTAATACATACCGCTACGATGGCGAGAGGTTGGCAGCTTATTCAAACTCGTTGATTAACGGTAAAACAATTTATATGCCTATGTTCCGTATTCCTGGAGACTCAATTGCTCTTAGACAATGGGAAGAGGCAATGCCTGGTTATACTGTTAAAGGTTTTATTTACGATGTTGATGCCGAACCAATTCTTGATCCAAGAGCTAGAGCACATCGTCCTCATGGACATGGTTGGAACGATGGGGATGCTCTTCACTGTCGTACTCGTGCTATGTGGGATAGAGAAATGCTTTATCTTTCGGTTAATCGTTTGAACAAAGAGATTGTAAATGGCGATAGTCGCAAAATTGAGGTTAATATTATTGACTATAGTAATAAAGGATTAATGGCCGACGAGCTATTTGTTAACTACCGCGAAAAAGGTGCTTCGGAGTGGACTAAATTACCACTTATGCAAAGCGAAAAAGATTTTTACTTTTATGCCGAATTACCTGAGTTAGCAGCAGGTTTATCGTATGAATATTATGTTTCGGCAACTAGTGCTTCTGGAAAAACAGAGACTATGCCACGTACCGCTCCTTATGGTTTATATTCATTTAGTACTGTAGAATAAAAAAATATATATGTATGCAAAAAACTGCCTTAGGTTAAAATCTTAGGCAGTTTTTTTTGCTATAATATTATTATAGTTTATCAGAATCGAGTTTTTAGTAGCATACTTTTATGTGTTGTCTGTTTGTTGATGTTCTATTTGTTGAAGGATTCAAATAATTGAACTCCTTATATGACGAAAACCATTCTTTAAGCTTTTTATGATTAATATTTAAAGTGCCATTATTTTCCAGATTGCCAATGCCATAATTATCATCGTCAATAGTTGCAGGGTATTTTTGAATTTTTCCGTTTGCCCTAATAGTATAATTATCTTTTTTACAGTAGTGGTGGTGGATTTTTTCTGTTGTAAAATTGTATTTTAAACCTTCTTTTTTTGATGATTTAATCAGCATCTGTCGCTCTTTGTTTCTAGGAATGTTAAGTTTTACCATATCGAAAAAAGGATGGAAATGGAATGTGAATCTTTTATCCCCTTTAAATGGTGCTGTGTAGTTTATTATAAATGATAAAACTGAATTATAATTAGCATGGGTGATGTTAAATAGAATATTGCAATTGAAATTATTATTTGATTTAGACATCATAATAATATTTGAATAAATTTTATCGAAAGTATTTTCGTAGTTTACTGTTTGACGTAATTCATTGTGCATCTGTTTTTCTCCATCAAGAGTTATTTGGAACGATGTAATATTGCTTTTAATTAGTTCGTTAAATGTCTCTTCGTTTAGTAAAAAACCATTAGTAGCTATGTTGGCTGTGTATTTAATATTATGCTTGCTACATGTTTCTGAAGCCCATCTCGATATTTCATAAATGGCCGCTTTATTTAATAACGGCTCCCCACCTAAAAAAGATATGTTTAGAATTTCGAGAGTGTTAATTTTGTTAAGAATCAGATTTTTAACTCCGGCAATTAAATCAGAAGGCATATTTCCAAATTTAAAATTCTCGTAACAATATAAGCATCTGAAATTACATTGTTCTGTTATGAATAGTGATAAATCGAGTTTTTTATTACCGAATGAAGAGAACCATTTCAAATATTTGTTCATAATTGTTTTCAAAATCCATTAAATATTTACTTGTTCAGTGTGTATAGTGTTATATCTTATGCTTTTTTGGTTTGACCAGTATATTTTGGTTTCTATCAGAGAGTATTGTTAATTGTTGCGCTTTACTAAAAGCTACCTTTGACTAAAAGTCTAGGTAGCTTTTTGGGAATTAAAATAAGATGTTAAGGGTGAATTGTATCTAGTTCTTTTATTATCATGTAAAAAAAAGGTTCCGTAATTTTAGGAATACCTGCGTCGAAAAATTACGGAACAGTGGTTTGTTTACTTGCTCAACAGCTCTTATTATACTTTGTTAAAATCTTTAGTGCTAATTTGCTTCTGCCTCAATAAGGTTTGTTATATGATTTACAAGAGTATCTATACACTCCCATATCCTAGATGCAGTAACATAAAAGTCTTTTCCTGTAATAGAAATAGTTATACTTGAATGGCTTTCGTACCACGATATTTTTATCTTAATACCTTGGTTGTGTAGATTTACGTTCCATGGATTATTTCCATCAACCGAAGCCCCATTTTCTTTAAATTTATTCAGAATTTGGTCTAATTTCGGTTTCGTAATGTTGCTATAATGATGGTCTTCCCTTTTTAATATCATAACAATAAAATTTATAATGCTATCTACAATTTGTAATCATAAGTTTCTTTTGAACACGACAAACTTATGAAATAACGCTAGTACGTTAAACAGCATTAATTACCAATTTTACTATTACGTATTTATACGGTATTAGAAAAATTTGTTGTTGGGAGTATATATTTCGTTTGAGATAGCAAAAACAACAAGTCCGGCAGTATTTTTAGCTCCAATTTTATCTAAAATACGTTGTCTATGACTCTCTACAGTTCGCTTACTAAGGTGTAGTTTATCAGCTATTTCTTGATTTGTAAGCTCTGAACAGATTAGTTGAAGAATCTCTTTTTCTCTGTCTGATAAATCTTCTTCGATATTCAAATACCTTGTTTGCGATTTGTTTTTAATGAACGAAGACATCATCTCATAGTCGTTCTTAGTAAAAAACACTCCGGTTTTTTGAACTTTTTCTATTGCTTCGCTAAGAAGTGCTAATCCTGCATTTTTAGGTAAAAAAGCCGATACTCCAAGTTTAATCATATGACCAAACATGGCATGTTTATAGTGCGATGAAAGAATAATAATTTTTAAATCGGGATAATCGGTTTTTAAAAGTTGCACTAGTTCAAAACCATCCATAGGTTTCATTTGAATATCTACTAGAGCAATTTCTGGAAAGTAATTTTGTGGGGTTTCTGATAGCTTACTTATAAATTCGGCACCACTAGTTGCTGTTAATACAACAGATAAGTCTTTATTATTTTCTAATAGTAGCGATAAGCCTTCTAAGAATAGAGACTCGTCGTCAACAATTGATATTTTTATATTATTATCCATGCTTCGGCAAAGATATGATAATTCTGCATCCTTTACTAATAGTACTTTTCCATTTAAAAGTAGCATTCATTGAACTTGCTCTTAATTCAATATTTCTAACGCCCATGCCTTTTTTTATAGCGTTAACGTCAAAGCCTTTGCCATTGTCGGCTAATATTAAAGAAAGTGAGTTAGACGAGTCGCGCAAGTATATGTGCATAGTAGTAGCCTGCGAATGTTTTAATACATTACTTAAAAATTCCTGAATTATTCTGTAAATCTGTACTTCAACAGAAATATTTCGTGGTTGGTATTTGGATGTAATTATTAATCGTATTTTTAGTGATTCTTCGATATTATTTACTAAATCTTCTATTGTTTGAATCAGTCCAAAACGTTCCAGATTTACGGGGTATAGTGAGTGCGAAATGTTTCGTGTAGTCTCAATTAAATCGGGAATTTGCTTTAATATTATTTCTTTTGATCGTTCGCTATTCCAAGCATTTGGATTATTAAGCCATACCGAAAGTACGTTTAGTTTATTGCCAATATCGTCGTGTAACCTGATGGCTATCTGTTCGCGCTCTTCTTCCTGAGCCTTTACGCTCTCTTGTAATAATTTTTTTTGGTGTTGAATTTCAATCAGGTGTGCTTTATTTTTTTCTCTAATGATTCTGTCGGCAAAGTTTCTGTATAGAAGAAAGGTAAACCCAATTATTATTGTTAAAACAACAACTATTAAAACTATAAAGACTACGCTTATTT
>JAFGOQ010000202.1 GCA_016926405.1 Bacteroidales bacterium | reverse complement strand
TTAGAAGTACTTTTTCTGCCTGATAATTTTGGTAATCTTTATCAAGTTCGGCGTACATATCTTCAATATCTTTTTGATAGCGAGCCGAAATTTTATCTAACTCTTCTGTTGCAGCTTTGTACGACGGAATACTATTTAGAATGTATTTTGTGTCGACAAAAGCAAACTTTTGTGCCGAAGCGCCAGCATAAAGAGCCGAGATAAAAATTAAAGTTATAACTATTCGTTTCATATTATTGTGGTTTAAAATTGTTGTCCAATTAAGAAGTGGAATTGGCTTCCGCCAACCTCTTGTTCAACTCCGCGAGAGTTGTAAACCTTATCAAATCCATATCCCCAGTCAACACCTAACATACCAAGCATTGGAAGGAAAATTCTAACACCTACACCTGCCGAACGCTTAACATTAAAAGGGTTAAAGTTATCGATATGCGACCACGAGTTACCTGCTTCAACAAAAGCTAATGCATATACTGTAGCTTGTGGCTTAAGTGCAAGTGGGTATCTTATGTCCATAGTGTATTTAGTGTAAGCAATAGCACTTTTTCTAGTTCTTTCAGCACCAGTTAATGGATCCATATATCTCTCTTCTGATGTAAGTGAGTTGTTAGAATATCCTCTTAAACCAATGTTGTCTACTCCATACATGTTATAACCCGACATTCCATCACCACCTAATTGGAATTTCTCGAAAGGAGAGTAACCAAGATTGCTGCTGTAATATCCAAGGTATCCAAATTTAATGCTTGTGCTTAAAACAAGGTTATCTATTAATTTTTTATACCAAGTAGCTTTAAAATCCCACTTATGGAATTCAATCATTTTATATCTGTTTTGTGACTCTTGCTCAAGAATAGCGCTTTCATTTGATTGATTAGCATCTTTATTAGCTATAGCTGTTGCTTCTTCGACAGCTGTTAGCTTCCAGAAGTTATCTTTCTTAAACAGTGAATAAGGAGGTGTTAATCTAGCCGAAATAGAGAACTCCGATCCACCACGTGGGAACAAAGGGTTATCAACCGAATTACGTCCTAAAGTAAATGCATAAGAAAGAATATTTGAGCTACCATTATCGAAACCAAAACCCATTTCGTAGTTTGTTAGATTGTAACGTTGGTAACTAATATCGTTACGCATTGTAAAGTAGTTGTCTGGCCACTCTAGACGTTTACCTAGTCCAACCGATGCACCAATAACTTCGAAGCTACCATCGTCGCCAGTATTTTGTGAGTAGTAGTTGTATTTGCTGTATGCCGAATATTGAAACGATACACTTAACGAATTAGGTTTTCTACCACCTAACCAAGGCTCCATAAACGAAACACTTATAGAGCTATAATAGCGTCCATTTGTTTGTCCACGTAAACTTAGTGTTTGACCATCGCCAGTAGGTATAATAGAGTTCCACTCTTTTGGTTTAAAAAGTCTGCGAGCCGAGAAGTTGGTAAAACGAACACCAAGCGATCCAACAAGCATGCCACCACCCCAACCACCAGAAATTTCTAGCTGGTCGTTAGCTTTTTCTTCAAGTACATATTTAATATCAACAGTATTATCTTCTTGGTGAGGAATAGGTTCAACTCTCATTGTCTCTGGGTCAAAGTGACCAAGTGCAGCTAATTCGCGTTGTGTTCTAATAATCTTCGAACGATTAAATAGGTCACCAGGTTTTGTTCTAATTTCGCGACGAACAACGTGCTCGTTAGTTTTAGTGTTACCTAAAATAATAATTTTATTTATTGTAGCTTGCTCGCCTTCGTAAATGCGTAGTTCCAAATCAATAGAGTCACCCTCTACTTTTGTTTCAATTGGTTGAACATTGAAGAAAAGGTAACCTCTATCCATGTAAACAGCCGAAATAGCATCTTCTTCTACATTTAATCTGTCTTCAAGAAGAGTTTTATTATATGCAGAACCTTTTTTAATGTTTAGAACATCTGAAAGATACTCTGAAGGGAAAACTGTATTTCCAATCCACGAAATATTACGGAAGTAGAATTTTTTGCCTTCGTCAACCTTAATTTTTAATCCTAGTCTCTTCTTTTTTATTAGATAAACAGAGTCTGAAATATACTTAGCATCTCGGTATCCATTGCTTTTATATTTCTCTATAAGGGTTTGTTTGTCTTCTTCGAATTCGTCTTTATTAAGCTTAGACTTTTTCATGATGTTAATAATACTTGTTGTTTTTGTATTCTTCATCCATCGTCTAAGCTTTTTGTCTTTTACATCTTTGTTACCCTCAAATGTAATTTCTTTAATTTTAACACGCTTGCCCTTTTTTACATCGAAAATAAGTTCAACTGTGTTTTTAAAAGTAGTGTCGTTTTTAGTTCTAACGTCAACATTAACATTGTAGAATCCTTTTTCTAGGAAGTGATCAACAATAATACGTTTGTAATTGCTCGATAGGTCTTCAGTCACCTGATCGCCAATTCTAAGATGAAGTTTTTCTTTAACAGTTTTAACTTCACCGTTTCGAATACCATTTATTGTTAATTTCGATAGTCTTGGTTGCTCAACTAGATTAATTACTATATCTACTTTATTTTCTTCACGAGGGATATAATATATCTCTACATTCGAGAATAATTTCTGTTTAAGATATTTTTTAATTGTTGCAGTAAATTCATCACCAGGAATATCAATTTCATCTCCTACTCTAAAGTCGGCAATGTGCAAAAGAACATCAGTGTCAAGATATTTAACACCAGTAATCTTTATATCGTTAATAATATATTTTTTTGGCTTTGAGTAATCGGCCGTTTTAAAATTGTTTTCCTGAGCCGAAATATTAATTCCGATAAAAATGGAAAATAGCAGGATGAATATTTTTTGCATCTGTTGTTTATTATTTTTTGTTAGGATTAATTATCTGTTCACTAATTTGCCCAAATCTACGTTCACGTTTTTGAAAATCCAAAATAGCCTGATATAAATTTTCTTTACGAAAATCGGGCCAAAGTGTATCTGTGAAAATAAATTCGGCGTAAGCCAATTCCCATAAAAGGAAATTACTTAACCTGTATTCGCCACTTGTTCTGATTAGTAAATCAGGGTCGGGCATGTTTTTGGTTGATAAATATTCAGAAATAGTATCGTAATTTATCTGTTCTGTATCTAAAGTGTCATTTTTTACAGCTTTGGTAATGTTCTTTACAGCGTTAAGAATATCCCATTTGCCACTATAGTTAAGAGCCAGATTTAAATTAAGACCTTTGTTGTCTGATGTTTTATTTATTAATTCTTGAAGCTTTGTTTGTACATTGTTTGGTAGTTGCGAAGTGTCGCCAATTGTTGTTAATCGCACCTGATTTTTCATCAGTGTTTTGCTTTCGTTTTCTATTGCCGAAACCAATAGCGACATTAATCCATCAACTTCCATTTTTGGTCTGTTCCAATTTTCTGTTGAAAAGGCGTACAGTGTAAGATGTTTTATTCCTATTGTAGCTGCGGCTTCGGTGGTCTCTTTAACGGCAGTTACACCATTTTTATGACCAAAAAGGCGATTATTACCTTTCTTTTTTGCCCATCTACCGTTACCATCCATTATTATAGCAACGTGTTTTGGAATATTTTCTTTATCTATAAGTTTGTCTAATGTCATTATTAAAAATTAGTTTGAATATGTTGCACATTTTTTTGATGCGCTTTTCATTTTATAGCTAATATGAAAGCCACATAATGAATACCAATCGTTATTATAAATTGATGAAGTATTTGTGTTTGTTTGACTTAGATTGTCGTATCCATTTAATACACCGTCTATTTTGTCGGTAAATGTTTTATGGTAAGTCCATTCTAAACCTGCTGTAATTCTATCCGATAGTTTGATTTTCAATCCTCCTCCAAAAGGTATGGAAGGATAAACAGTTTTAAAATCATATATTCCTGCAATACCAATAGTAATATAAGGAGTGATTGATGATGTGTTTTTCTTTACATCGGAATACTTAAAGAAATTTGTTTCTAATTTAATTCCTGCATTAATAATGTTCGAATCGAATCTATAGTCGTCTGCAATAGAAGGTATGCTTGTGCCAATATTTTCGCCTGATAGGCCAAAATATCCGAAGTCGCTTCTTACAGAAATAATGTCATTTATGTTAATTCTTAAGAATCCTCCTAAATGTATATTTGGAGTAGCAAATATTTTTTGTGGGTTTAAATCTCCTTGATAGTAGGATGCGCCGAAAGTAAAACCTATGTCGTTTTTGTCTTGACAATAGATTATTTGGCTAATAATAAGTAGTGTAAATCCTATAATCGTTTTTCTCATAAAAATAAGGAGTGTTGTATAAAAGCCAAATATAGTAAAACTATTTATTAATGGACTTTTGGTACATTATATTGGGGTGTTTATTAACTAATATTAACCGGTGATTAACTTTTTTTAAGACGTTTCGATTTATCTGAAAGTTCTTTTCCTTTTCTGGATTTTATAACCAATGGTAATAAAGTTGTTATGATAACTATCGTTAGCTGTTTGTGATTCAGTCTTTAATCCATCTAAATAACTGGAATTTGTGTATGATAATGAAGTTTCAAACGAGGCGTATATAAATTGATTGAAATCGTATCTTAATCCAATACCAACAGGAAAAGATACTCCTACAAAAGATTGATCTCTAAATCGTCCATCTAATGCTAGCTTGTCTAATCCATGTGGGTTGGCATAAAACATTGTTACTCCAGTTTGTAAGTATAAGTATAACCCTGGTAATGTATATCGATATGTGCCGTTTCTTTTTCTTTTTAGTTTTTTTCCAAATAGTTTATTAACGTGAAAACCTAATTCGCCTTTTAAGCCTAGTTCAAACATATTTGTTGTGAATCCATAATCTTTAAAAATGGTGTAGTCTGAAGGAGTAGTGGCGCTTAGTTTGTTATAAGCAAATCTGCCCGAAAATCTGAAAGGTGAATATTCTGGTTTTATTCGGTATCCTATACAAAAAGCTTCTGATAATGTATTTTGATAAACAGCAGTTATGTTGTTAATTGTTAAACCATCATATTTAGACCCAAACTGGCCTTGGTAGGTGGTAGTTCCAAAACCAAAGTAAAATTCGTGTTCGCCATCTTTTACCACTTGAGTAAACGATAGCTTAGTTAATAGAATAAAGAAAACTAATAATATTATTCGCTTCATAGGGCTCCAATAATCAATTTATTTGATTAGGTTGTTGACTGTAAATAAAACAGTAACAACTTGCACAAATATAATAATTGAACTCGAAATATTGCTATTTATTTCGTTTGTCTATTCCCCAAAGAAGTTTTTCTCTAAGAGTAGAGTAATAATCGGTATTCTCTGTTTTTAGAATTTTAAGAGAATGATTAGCTTTTTTTATCTCAATTTCGATGTTTTCTTTAATTGTAAATGTATTGTGATCAAGAGATAGAATTATGTCTTTTTCGCGACATTCAACTGTGCATTTTATGGTAACATCGTCGGGAATAACAATTGGTCGTACCGATAAATTGTGAGGAGCAATAGGTGAAAGAGCAAAGTTCTTTGACCCAGGAACTAATATAGGGCCTCCTACACTTAATGAGTAGGCTGTTGATCCTGTTGGAGTGGCAATTATTAACCCATCGGCCCAATAGTTATTTAAGAAAGTGTCGTCGATGTAGGTTTTTATTTTTATCATCGATAAGTATTTCTTCTGTATTGATATCTCATTTAATGCAAAAGGACACGGTAAATCCATTCCTTTTACTGTTGCCGATAGAACTGATCGTTCTTCTATTTTGTATTTTTTTTGTTCTATTGATGTTAGAGCTTCTTCAATATCGTCGGTAGAAGCTGTTGCTAGATATCCTAATCGACCTAGATTAATACCCAAAATTGGTATGTTTCTGTTACCAATTAATGTTCCCGCTTCCAGAAATGTTCCATCGCCACCTAAACTAAGCATTACATCGAGACCTCTAGGTAACTCATCAATTGAAGAGAATGTAGAACATTTGACATTAAAAGTTGAATCAATCTCAATAAATGAGTTAAAGAAAGCCTCTTGTATAAAAATTACCGAAGAGAACTTTTCTGCTACCTTTAATACTTTCTCAAAAGAATCAAATTTATCTGGATGAAACTTACGCCCGTATACTGCTATCGAAATCATTATATAGTACTAGTGAAATTTGAGCTAAATATAGACAATACTTATTGTTATTTTACATTTTTAGATAATTCATAAGCGAGTCGAAGTTTTTCATAATTTTTTCTTTGTCGCTACTTTCGCGTATAAAAGCTGTGGAAATTTGATAGTTGAATCGTTCTAAACTCTGTTCAATTGCCGAAATATCTTGAACATCTAATTTTATTGTTATTTCAATTACTTTCGAAATATTATCTTCAAATATATATGAGCTTAATATTTTTGCATCGTTTTCTTCAATAATCTGAGCAATTTTGGCAAACGAATAGTCGTTTTTACTAGTGTAAATAATTAAAATACTTCCCGAATTTTGTACTGCCGACATTCCAGAGAAGTAGTGTAAAAGATCGGGAATTGTAATTAATCCTACATATTCTTCCATAGAATTTAATACTGGAACAACCGATAATTTTAATCGCGAAGCAATTTCCATTACTTCGTAAATGTGTGCGTTTTCGTCTGCAAAAGGCTTGTATAGTGATAGTTTATGATTTCCTAGAGGCTCTTCTGGAGTGTTTAAGTCGTATATATCCGAATCAGAAATTAGACCTAAAAATACTTTGTTGTTAACTATTGGTAAGTGAGTTACCTTAAAAACATCCATCAGATTTAGAGCATCAATACCTGTGTCTGATGTTTTTAAAATAGGGACTATTTCTGATACTATATCTTTTGCAAACATTTAATAAAGTTTAAAAAATGACTATTTTTGAGTTTTATTAAAATTATCATTATGACTAAGCTTAGCGTAAATATAAATAAAATTGCAACAATTAGAAATGCCCGAGGTGGTGATATTCCTAATGTTGTTCAGGCAGCAATTAATTGCGAAAAATTTGGAGCACAAGGAATTACTGTGCATCCACGTCCCGATCAGCGTCATATTACTTATAAAGACGTTGTTGATTTAAAAAAGGTGGTTACTACCGAGTTTAATATTGAAGGATATCCTTGTGATGAGTTTATGAAACTTGTTCTGGATATAAAACCCCATCAAGTGACATTGGTGCCAGATCCACCAGAAGCTCTTACATCAAGTGCAGGATGGGATACCATTAGGGAAAAAGAGTATTTACAAACTATTATCTCGCAATTTAAAGCGGCTGGTATTAGAACTTCGATTTTTGTTGAGGGCGATGTTGAGATGGTTAGAAATGCCAAAGATACAGGTGCTGATAGAATAGAGTTCTATACAAAACCTTATGTTGACGATTACGAAAATGACAGAGAAAAGGCAATCGCCCCTTTTGTTGAGGCCGCAATTGTTGCTAACGAAGTTGGACTTGGTATTAATGCTGGACACGATTTAAATCTTGTGAATCTTAAGTTTTTTGCCGAGCGTATTCCTAATCTTGCAGAAGTTAGTATTGGTCATGCATTAATTTCCGATGCATTGTATATGGGTCTTGAAACAACAATTGGTAAATATTTAGATTTGTTAAAATAATATTTGTGTAGAGACGTGCATGCAACGTCTCTACACTATTTCCTATGAAACTATTCTACAGAAAATACGGCGAAATTGGACCTCCTTTGATTATTGTTCATGGTTTGTACGGAATGGGAGATAACTGGCTTTCTGTTGCCAAAGAGCTTTCGTCTTATTTTTGTGTTTACTGTATCGATCAAAGAAATCATGGTCGATCGCCTCACAGTGCAGTTCACAATTACGATGCAATGGTCGACGATTTAAAAGAGTTTATTTCAGATCAAGATATCGAAAAAGCTATCCTTTTAGGTCATTCAATGGGTGGAAAAACAGTTATGTCGTATGCTGTTCGTTATCCCGAAACCATTAGTAATTTAATTGTTGTCGATATTTCGCCTAAGAAGTACATCCTTTCTGATCAGATTTCAGAAACAACTAACCATTATAAAATTTTAGAAACTCTTAACAAAACTAATGTAACAGAGTTTTCTTCTCGTGAAGAAATTCAAAAAAGCTTAATAAATAAACTTAACGATCAGCGATTAGTATCTTTTTTAATGAAGAATATTAGACGAAATAGTAACAAACAATTTTATTGGGGCCTTAATATTGAGGCTTTACAACAGAATATTTTGTCGGTTGTTGATGGTTTAGATGATAAATTTACTAGTCAGGTGTATGGCTTCCCAACTCTATTTATTCGAGGTTTAAAGTCCAACTATATTACAGATAGTGATATACCGTATATCCGAAAGTTGTTCCCATATGCCGATATTGTTGATGTGCCTGATGCTGGCCACTGGGTTCATGCCGAACAGCACGATGTGTTTGTTCATACTGTTAAAAACTTTTTAATTGAATAAATTGTGAATTGTAATTCGTACAATTAGAACAATTAGAACAATTAGAACAATTAGAACAATTAGAACAATTAGAACAATTAGAACAATTAGAACAATTAGAACAATT
>JAFGOQ010000201.1 GCA_016926405.1 Bacteroidales bacterium | reverse complement strand
TAACACTATGTAGCTTTTGTATATTCTAAGGGCAACAAATTTTGTATAAACAGAGCTGCTACAGTTGGTTATGGTGTGTGGTTTTGTAAGGGGTAATTTAGTAGGTATATGTTTCAACCTCTACATCAAATAATAAAGGCAGGGTAATTTAAAATTGGGTTGGGCGGTTAGTTATCTGTTTATTTTAATCCTTCTAAAAAAAACTTTTTCTCTTAAGTATTCAAGTGGCTGATATGTAATATTATGTTTTTGCCTTTGTTATTTGTTTGGCACTATTATTAAAAATTTCTTGCTTTGGGTGTGATTATTTACACCTTTCCCCGAATAATAGTATCGAGAAAACAAAAGTTAAAAACAGGTGAGTAAAAAAGAGTTTATTACGGTAATAAAAGCCAATCAGAATCTGATTTATAAAATCTGCTATTCGTACTGCAGCAACTCCGAGGATAGAAAAGATCTTGAGCAGGAGATTTTAATGCAGCTTTGGAATTCATTTGGTAAGTTCGACGGACGCGTTAAAGTTTCTACATGGATTTATAAAGTGGCACTTAATACAGCCATCTCTTTTTTCAGAAACAGTTCGAAAACAAATAAGAAAGTTGTACATCTCGATTCGTCAATTTTTTCTATCACAAATAACGACGACGACGAACAGCTTAACGAGAATATTAATACTCTTAAAAAGCTTATCGACAAGTTAAACGAGTTTGATAAGGCTGTTATTCTACTCTACCTGGGCAATAATAAGTATAGCGAGATATCTGAAATACTAGGTATATCTGAAACTAATGTTGCCACAAAAATTAGTCGCATTAAAACTGTTCTTAAAGAGCAGTTTGCTAAAAATTAAAACTATGGAATTAGACGATTTTAAAAACGAGTGGTCTCGCTTTGACGATAAATTAACCCAGAATTTAACAGTTAACGACGATGTTTTGCGCACAATTAATCTTAATAAAACTAAGCGCCAAATGTTTATGCCTTTAATAACCGAGTTTGTAAGTGCTTTAACAAATATTATGGTTATTGTGGTTGTGGCATTCTTTGTTATAAATAATATTGCTCTGTACAAATTTGTTATTGCAGGAATGTTAGTGGTTTTTCTTTGTGTGTCGGCATTAAGTGCTTCTGTTATAAAAATTAAGATGTTTTTTAATATCGATTATATTAACTCTTCGGTTGTTAAGCTACAGCGCGACTTGGCCTATTTAAATGTGTTTATATTAAAGTGCAGAAAGTACGAATTGCTTGGTGTCCCTTTTTTAACTGCCGGTTTGTTACCAATAGCTTTTAAATTGCAGATGGGTATCGATATTTTCGAAAGGCCTCTTTTCTTTATTGGCGAATTAATTTTTGTATCGTTTTTAAGTTACCGATTAGCACGTTTTTTAAACCGAAAGATATTTGATAAGAAGTTTGCCAATGTAGCTAATCTATTAAAGGATATTAAAGAGTTTGAAAACGAGGAGTAGGGTTAGTTTCACCCCGTTATTTTGAAACAGATAATATTTAAACATTTAACATAAAATATATTCGGAGATGATAACATTTAAAAAAGTAAAAACATTTTTAGCACTTGTTGTACTGGTTTTTTCTGTTTGGGCTTTTATTGAAATTGATTACAGTAACTTGTCGTGGGAGGTGAATCAAGATAGCTACAGAGTTATTCTTCTATCGTTAACGGCTTTTTTTAACCTTTTTGTACTAAATATTATAGTAGCAAGGCAGAAGAAAAAAAGAATAGCGAAGTAAATAATACCATATTAAACTATTTTCTTAATAAAGAATCTATTGTCGCATAACAAACATCAATAAATATATGAGAAATACACTTTTTGGGCATCAACTAGCAGGTGCCAAACGATCGCCAATTTTTGCTAAGGATATTGGAATAAAAGTTCTGATGGGATTTTTATTCTTTATAATATTTCTAGAGCTATTTGGAGGCGGTTTTTATCTTGGGTCGAAGCTGGCCGAAGAGTCGTCGAACCCACTGGTTGACATTATTAAATATGGATTCTACTTTTTTGGATCTGTTATGCTTATGCGTTTTGCATTGCAAAAGTTGCCAACAATGGCTGTTACTCCCTATTTACTTTTGCCAGTAAAGAAGAGTAAGCTGGTGAATTTTGTTCTTACAAAACCACTTTTTAATATTCTAAACTTGTTGCCTTTTGCTCTTGTTTTACCTCTTTTGTTGGGTATTCGTAACTACATTACTTCGGGCGAGGTGCTTATTATTTTTGCTACACTTTTGGTGTGCGACCTGTTTGTAAACTACTTAACAATTTACATTAAGCGCATACAGATTAAGTACGAGTCGGTTTTTTATATTTTCCTTGCTGCTACTCTTTCATTTGTTCTTTTAGATAGCTTTAATATTGTCGACTTTTCTGCTTTATCGGCTGATGCTTTTGGTGCAATATTATCTAATCCTTTATGGTTATTGGCACCAGTTGTTCTTTTGATAGGAGCTTATTATCTAAACTTTAATTTGCTTATCAACCATTTTACGCTCGAAGATTTTGGTAAGTCCGAATCGAAGAACCGTGGTTCGTTAGAGACTGTCACTTACCTGCAACGATTTGGTAAAATAGGAGAGTTTATGCTTTTAGAGATGAAGATGATTGTTAGAAATAAGCGTACTCGTACTCTGTTGCTTATGGCTCCTCTGTTTCTTCTATACGGAATGTTTTTCTACACAAACCCTACTTACAAAGACATGGGAGGCTTTCTGATTTTTGTTGGTTTGTTTATTACTGGTGGATTTATTATGAGTTTCGGTTTGTACTTTTTTGCTTGGGAGAGTGGTCATTTCGACCTAGTTCTTACTGCAAATAACAGTTATTCCGATTATGTAAAGGCTAAATATTATCTCATGGTTGGTTCGGCTTTTGTTATGTTCCTTCTCTCTATCCCTTACGCTTATTTTGGAGTAAATATTTTACTAATAAATACGGTGTCGTTTTTGTTTAATGTTGGAGTAAATACTCTGTTGTTGCTGTACTTTGCAACAAATAACGAGAAGCATATGGATTTGTCGAAAGGGTCGGCATTTAACTATCAGGGGGTTAGTGGTCGTCATTTTGTGTTAATGTTCCCTCTTTTAGTAGGGCCAATGTTAATTTATGCTCCATTTTCTTTGGCAGGATTTCCAACAGTTGGTTTATTGGTTATAGGGTTTTTAGGGTTAATAGGAATAATTTTTAACGAAAAATTACTTGCCCTAATAACTGACAAATTTATAAGCAGACGCCACCGTATGGCCGAAGGTTTTAGACAAAAATAAAACACATTGAGTAAA
This sequence comes from Bacteroidales bacterium, assembly GCA_016926405.1. GTDB lineage: Bacteria > Bacteroidota > Bacteroidia > Bacteroidales > UBA6680 > UBA6680. Next base: position 15,568 of record JAFGOQ010000201.1, on the reverse strand, counting down.
ACAAGGTATGCCTTTTAGCTACCCAGATGTATTACAAAACAATGTCATAGCATTGTATTAAAAACAAAAATCATGATTAAGATAAATAACTTAGGAAAAGCATATAACGGAACAGTTGTTCTTGATATTGAAAGTTTAAATATTAAACAAGGCGAAAGTTTTGGTTTAGTTGGTAATAATGGTGCCGGAAAAACTACTCTTTTTCGCCTAATACTCGATCTTATTAAAGCCGATAGGGGTAATGTAGAGAGTAAAAATGAAAATGTTACAAACAATAGCGACTGGAAAAACTACACAGGCTCGTTTTTAGACGAGGGCTTTCTTATCGACTTTTTAAAGCCCGAAGAGTATTTCGATTTTATTGCTAAAATAAACTCTATTACTACTGCCGAAAAGGTTATTATGTTAGATAGATTTGAAGAGTTTTTTGGTGGCGAAATTATTGGAAAGAACAAATACATACGCGATTTCTCGAAAGGAAACCAAAAGAAGATTGGTATTTTTGGAGCTATTTTAAGTAACCCCGAAATACTTATTCTTGACGAGCCTTTTGCTAATCTCGATCCTTCGTCGCAGTTCCGATTAAAGACTATATTAAAAGAGCTAAACAGCGATCGCAACGTAACAATGTTAATATCTAGTCACGACCTTAACCATGTTACCGAGGTTTGCGAGCGTATTGTTGTTCTTGAGAAAGGAAAACTAGTTAACGATATTGCTACTTCTACCGAGACATTGCGTGAATTAGAAGGCTATTTTGCCTCGTAATAATAAAATATAAAAATACCGTCGGCGCTCGGCAGAACCTGACGGTATTTTTTTTATGTGCTATTTACCAAACTATTGCCCTGTGGCAGTTTGTAAATTAAACAGCAACAAAACAACTTTTAATTGTTCCATTTTTTCAGTTGAAAGACAAATTATATTCTGATGAAAAGAAAAGGATATATCTTTATTGCTACTGGTATGCTCTCGTTAGCCATTGTTTATGTGCCAAATGGTTTATTCAACTGTAATTTACCCGATTTTATTCTAGGTTTTTTTACAGGATTATCAATAGCTTTTAATTTGGTAGGTGTTTACTTTATTTCAAAAAATAAGAGAGGGTGTACAAAAACAATTAATAATAATTAAAATGTCACGTTGAGCGGAGTCGAAACGTAGTCTCTTCGAAGGAAACAATCCTTCGACTACGCTCGGGATGACAGTTTAATTTAGTTTTTGGACACCCTCTTATTTACAGAATTAAAGATTAATAATTTGCGTTAGCTCGCATCTGGCCGAGCCAAGAAAAAAGTCGAACTCAATTAAAACAGGATAATTATTACTATCGTCCGAAATATAAACTTTCATAGCATCTTCGGTTTCAAAAACTCTACCAACCTCTGTTACTGGCGAAAAAACTAAACAGTTAATCTCGCCAAATTTAGTTTTTATAGTCTTCTTACCTTCGTACGACATTATAATAGGAAAAACTTCGTCGGTAAAATATGTTGTTGTTTTAAGAATATCGCCTATTAATAATGGCTTTACAAAGTAATTATTACGCAAAAAATAGTAACACGACAGGATATCGAAAATGTTTTTTTGAGTAACTATTTTGCCACTGTATCCACTCATTATTATTGTCGAATCGGGGTGCGAAGAGTAATCGTATTTGCAAATATTATATCGTTTGTAACCCCCTTCGCTAATATTGCGGATAGCTTTTGTTGGTAATCCTGTTTCAACATCAACATAACTCTCGTAAATATCTCGAATTTTGTAAAGCCTATCCATAAAACCAACAGTTCTTACTTCAAGTTTTATATGGTGCTTAACTTGTCCACTGTCGATAATATTGTTGAAGTCGATATTAACAACGCCACCACGAATAAAGCCGTAACCTAAGTCGTATTTTAATGCCACAGGTTTGTATAATCTAGGCTTCGATATTTGAGCCCCAACTAGGTTGTTTGTGAACAACAATATTAATATTATATGGAAATACTTCATTAATATTTAGTGGTATAGTTACGATTATATTTCCCCAAAAGGTAATAACACCAATTCACTTATCAACACAATTTCACAAAAAAAATACTCTATAATTTTTAAGTAAAATAAATGATGTTAATATTTACATAATCTAACCTTAAATATATTTACTATGAAGTTTACTAAGAAATTAACATTGTTAATGTCAATGTTTCTATTATTAATAGTTGGGTGTACACAAAAAATTGCCAAAACATCTAACCTACGTAATAACTACCCTAATGTTTTAAATGTAAAAGGTATTCCACAACACTACACCGATAGAGAAAAATATTGCTTTTCCGATTTAGGATCGTGGCATGGTTTTGGGCTGCCCGATAGTGCTAATTATTATGGTGCATTTACTGGTCCGTTTATGATTCCATATAGTGTTTGGCAGTCGAAGAGTCTTGCTAAGCTTACTTTATTAAATGCCGATGGGCAAATTTTAGATCTCGCCTCTTGTAAAAATCCAGAAATAAACTACTATCCTGGTGTTTTAAATCAAACATTTGTTGTCGATTCTATTACTGTTTCTATGAATCTGTTTTTTATTTCGAACAGAACAGCAACTGTTAATGTCGACATAAAAAATAACTCTAATAAGAATATAAAGCTTTATAAAAGTTGGAATGGAGAGGCTCTTTATAACAAAAGCAAACTTACCGAAAGTAATAATGGTGTTAATTTAACTTTTCCTGGTAATAGTTTTTACACAAAAGTAAACTTCAACAACAAGGTAACTACTGTAATAAGTAGCGACAGTAGTAGTTACACATGTAAGAGCAATAACCCTTTTTATGTCGATAAGGGCGCCAGTAACAGCTTTTGGTTTTTGCAGTCGTTTTATTTTAATGCAGACGAAGAGCTTGCCGATGCTTTGGTTATTGAAGATTTTGCCAAGAATACTAATCAATATATTAATGAAAATAGCAATCGTTGGAACAAGTATCTATCAGATATTAATGTAGAGACATCGGAGTTTTCAAACCTTGCTGTAAAGGCGCTTATTACTCTCACAAACAATTGGCGAAGCCTTGCTGGAGCCTTGCTTAACGAGGGTGTATTTCCGTCGTATGCTTACACCGGTTTTCATGGCTTTTGGTCGTGGGATTCGTGGAAACACTCTGTGGCTTTGGTGAATTTTGCACCCGAGTTGGCAAAAAATCAGATTCGTGCAATGTTCGATTATCAGGATAAGCACGGAATGATTGCCGATTGTATTTTCCGCGACACCACCTACGAGGCTGTTAACTGGCGCGATACAAAACCACCACTGGCATCGTGGGCGGTGCTCGAGGTTTTCAATAAAACTAGCGATACTGCTTTTGTTACTCAGATGTTACCTAAACTGCAAAAATATCACTCTTGGTGGTACCAGAATCGCGATAACGATGGCAATGGACTATGCGAATACGGATCAACCGACGGCACCAGAGTAGCTGCTGCATGGGAGAGTGGTATGGACAACGCTGTACGTTTTGACGAGGCTATAATGGTTGAAAATAATTCGCAGGCATGGTCGTTAAATCAAGAATCGGTTGATTTAAACTGCTATCTGTATGCCGAAAAAAATCAATTAGCACAGTTGTTAACAATTGTTGGTAAAACAGAAGAGGCACATAACTACATTAAGCAGGCTGAACAGCTTAAAGCCGATATTCAGAATATTTTTTACGACGATAGTACTGGCTTTTTTTACGATGTGAATATTAGCAGTAAAAAGCAAATAATTGTTCAAGGCCCAGAAGGGTGGATTCCGTTGTGGACAGGCGTTGCAACACAGCAACAAGCCCAAAGGGTTGCTAATATTATAATGGATACAACTAAGTTTAACACTTTTGTTCCTCTGCCAACATTGGCAAAAGATCACAATAAATTTAACCCCCGAAACGGATATTGGCGAGGTCCTGTTTGGTTAGATCAGGCCTATTTTGCAGTTAAAGGTTTGCGCAAATATGGATTTAATAGCGAGGCCAATTTGTTAACAGCAAAACTTATTAATAACGCCGAAGGACTTGCACATAGCGATGCTCCAATACGCGAAAATTACCATCCAGTAACAGGCCAGGGGCTTAATGCTAACCATTTTAGTTGGTCGGCAGCACACTATTTAATGTTGCTTGAGGAGTAAACACGATTGTTGAAACCTTTCAGCCGCCAGTGGAACGCTCCTGCAAAAGTGCTGATGCCTTCGGCCCAAAAAAAATAGCCTTTTTATTATGGCAGTGAGGTTTTTAAACTCACCCTTCGACTCCGCTCAGGGTGACGCTCTTCGACTTCGCTTGGGATGACGTTCTTAGATTTGGTTTATGTTAACATCCTCGACATTGCTTAGGGTGATAATTTTATAACTAACAATTTATTCTGAACAACCTTACCAGTGTAAAATTAATGTTCTTCATCAGCTATTTTGTTATAAATCATCAAAACAAATCGCTTTCTGAAGATCAAAAACTATATTAGTTGCTTCAAAAAAAATCAAAATAATAATGAAGATTAAACAACTAATTCTTATTGCCTTTGCAATATTACCGTTAAATGGTTTTTCGCAGGCCGAATACCTTAATCAGAAAGAGAGTTGCACCAGTATTATGGTTGGCAAAAAAGCCTCTACCGACGGATCGGTTATCACTAGTCATACATGCGATGGTCGTTACCGCACTTGGTTAGAGGTTGTTCCTGCCGCTACTCATGCCGATAGTTCGGTTCATAAAGTTTACTGGGGAACAATGCAAACCGCATCAAACAAAGATAAAACAGGTTTAGAGTTAAAGGGCGAGATTGCTCAGGTTGCTCAAACTTATGCATATTTAAACACGGCATATCCTTGTCTTAACCAAAAGCAGTTGGCAATGGGCGAAAGTACCACTGTTGGTAAAGAAGAGCTAGTTAACGAAAAGGGAATGTTTCTTATAGAGGAACTTCAGCGTATTGCTCTTGAGCGTTGTTCAACAGCTCGTGATGCTATAAAACTAATGGGCGAGCTGGTAACTAAATATGGCTACGCCGACTATGCCGAATGTTTAACAATAGCCGACAAAAACGAAGTTTGGCAGTTTGAGGTTATGGGCGAAGGAAAAGATAAAGTTGGTGGTGTTTGGGTTGCTCAACGTATTCCCGATAACCATGTAGCTGTTTCGTGTAACATTATTCGAGTAGCCGAAATTAATCTCGATGATACCGATAATTTTATGGCTTCGGCAAATGTTTTCGACGTTGCTAAAAAACTTGGTTACTGGGATGGTGTTTCAAAATTTAACTTCTGGAAAGCTTATAGCGAGCACGATAAGAATTTCTTAATACGCGAGTATTTTATTCTTTCAACATTGGCTCCTTCGTTAAATCTTAAGTACAACTGCGACGAGCTTCCTTTCTCTGTTAAGCCCGACGAAAAAGTTGATGTTCGTAAGGTTATGGCTCTTTTCCGCGAAACATTTGAAGGAACAGAGTACGACATGGTACGAAATCTTAAAGTTGAGAAGCGCGAGAAAAACGAGAATGGCGAATATGTAGTTACCGACACGGTTATTAGCCCAATTGCCAATCCGTGGATGAGCCGCGATCTTAGAAATACATTTAATATGCTTAAGCCTTCAACAACCGATTATCAGCGCACAGTGGCTGTTTCGTGGTGTTCGTATTCGCATATTATTCAGCTTCGCGACTGGTTGCCTGATGAGGTAGGTGGTGTTGCGTGGTTTGCTTTCGATAATCCAGCACAAAGTCCTCGATTCCCAATCTATTCGGGAACATTGTCATTACCAAAGAGCTTTCATGTTTCGGGTCAGAAGGGTTTTAACGAGCGTTCGGCTCACTGGTTCTTCCGTAAAGCTAATCGTTTAGCAACAGTTAAATGGCAAAGCACTAGAACCGAAATGCAAAATAGTGTTCTCGATCTTGAAGATAGAATGTTTGCCGAGCAAGAGATGGTTGAAAACCACGTTAAGAAACTTGTTAAAAAAGGCGAAAACCAAAAAGCTATGGAGTATGTTACTCGTTATACTGCCGACAACTCGCGCGCTGCAATGATGCGCTGGTGGGAGTTAGGTAATAAATATTGGGATAAGTTTGATATGGGCTTTTAGTAATAAAAGAGTTACTTGATAATAAAAAGAGAGGGTGTACAATTATATTGGCACCCTCTTTCTTGTTTTTTAATTATCTGTTAAGCTTAACTGTACTATGTTTTTTACAGTCTCAAACGATTTTTCGATACTACCTATTGGTAAAAACTCGAAACGACCGTGGAAGTTGTGAGCACCAGTAAAAATATTTGGTGTTGGCAATCCCATAAACGATAAACGAGCACCATCGGTACCTCCACGAATAGGAACAATAAGAGGTTTTACGTCGGCCTTTAACATTGCTTTTTCTGCTAAATCAACAATATGCATGTTTTCAGATATTATCTCGCCCATATTCTTGTATTGTTCAATAATTTCGAGCTTAGCACAATCTTTACCATAGCGGTTGTTAATAAATTCAACAGCCAATTTCATAACCTCTATCTTATTCTGAAATTTTGCTGTCGAGTGGTCGCGTATAATATATTCTACTACTGCTTTTTCAACAGTTGAAACAACACTTATAAGATGAAAAAAGCCATCGTAGTTAGTTGTAAATTCGGGACGTTGGTTAACAGGCAATAATGCGTTTAATTCTTGCGCAATTATATTAGCATTAACCATTTTATCTTTTGCGTATCCTGGGTGAACGTTGCGACCGCTGATAATAATTTTTGCCCCAGCAGCGTTAAACGTTTCGTATTCAAGCTCGCCAATTTCGCCACCATCTACAGTGTAGGCAAAGTGGGCATTAAATTTTTCTACGTCAAACTTATCGGCACCTCTGCCAATCTCTTCGTCGGGAGTAAAGGCAATTTTAATTTCGCCATGCTCAAACGATTTATTATCGGTTAAAAATTTTGCCAATTCCATTATTACAGCTACACCTGCCTTATCGTCGGCACCAAGAAGCGTTGTTCCATCGGTAGTTATTAAGTCTTGTCCAACGTAATTTGCAAGCTCCGGAAACGATGAAGGAGATAAAATAACTTTATTCTCTTTATTTAAAACAATATCGCCACCATTGTAGTTTTTTACAATTTGCGGATTCACCTCTTTACCGCTCATATCGGGGCTTGTATCTAAATGAGCAATAAATCCTATTGTAGGCGTTTCTTTTGTTGTATTCGATGGTATTGTTGCCATTAAATAGCAATTCTCATCTAACGAGATATCTTGTGCACCCATCTCTTGTAACTCTTTAACAAGAATGTTAGCTAAATCGAACTGTTTTTTAGTGCTTGGGCAAGAGTCGGAGTTTTGATTGCTCTGTGTGTCAACCTTAACGTATCTTAAAAATCTGTCTATTAAAGTCATATTAATCGATTATTATTTTTTTCGAGAAGTAAGTCTGTTTGTTATTAACAACAATAACATAAATACCTCTGTTTAGTTTACTGGTATTAATCTCAACACCGTTTGTGTTAATATTTTGATTTGCTTTTGTGTAAACAGAGCGTCCATTGCAGTCAACAATTCTAATATCTACGTTAAATATTTCACTTCGCGAAAAAATATTAACCGCTGTTTTCGATTGTAATATATCGATAGCATTTTTCTTTACTGATTTTACTGCTGTTGCTGTAAGTTTCTGCGGGTTAATAACTAATTCAAGATAAACAGGTAGATGGTCGGAGTTGTTATAAAGTGCATTTTTTACATCGGCAGGAATTGTGTTTCCCGACGATAGTAACGACTGATTGAAAAATGAACCGTCTTGTCCAATTGCTTTATACGAATCGTTTTTGTACTGAAGATTATTGGTTGTTAATAGGTCGTTTGAAACAAGAATAAAGTCGAACCTGTCGTCCATTCCACCACCCGAAAAACAGTCTCCGTAAGTATGTGTTGATTGAGTGTGATACTTTTTAAAAGCCGAATTATTGTTCCAATCGCCTTGTTGGTTAATAGGATCGTTGAAATTGATATCTGCAATTTCGTAGTTTGTTAGCAGTCTAAAAGCAGGCTCATCAGCAGAGTATAGATTAAAATCGCCCATAAAAAGCGAGTTGTTGGCATTACTATACTTGCGATAAAGCATTATCTGCTCAGCCGATTTTCTGCGTGATTCAACATTCTCTTCGTAACTTCCAGCCTTAAGGTGAGTAACAAAGCAACGAATAAAAACAGTGTCTTCGGTTACACCTAAGTTTGGACTTTTATAGTAAAGTTCGTAAACATCGGTTAGTCGAGGAGTTGTCTTTATTGTTTTTTGTTCTTTTAATGCCAATATTTCGGAATTAAAAAAAATAGTATTGGCAGTATATGAGTTAGCTTTAAACGTTGCTCGCTGGTACTTAGCTTGGCCGTTGTAATTAAGCGAACCATTTAGAATTAACTGAGCATTATAGTCGCCACTCAACTCATTAACAGTAAAAATATCGGGTTTTACATAATCTAAAATAGTTTTTAAATAACCTATTTTTTGGTTTATGTTATTGGTTGTCTGATTGCAGTCGGAGAAGTTGTTGCCAAACTGCATCAGGTTATATTGCATTACCTTAACCGAATATTGAGAGTGTAAATTGCTGGCAAAAGTTATTACTACTAATGCCAGTAATATTTTTTTAAGATTCATAATCTATCCGCCCGCCTTTTTAGCTTTAAATCCTGCTTTAATAAGAATGTCGAGCACTTTATCGCGAAAATCGCCTTGTATTAATATCTCTCCATCTTTTGCCGAACCACCAACGCCACACTTACTTTTTAGCGTTTTACCTAGCTCTTTAAGCTCGTCTTCTGGTCCAACAAAACCTGTTATTAAAGTAACTTGTTTTCCTCCGCGCGACTTTTTATCGAGCATAACCTTTAAGTTTTGCTGTTGGGGAGGAAGCATTTCTTGTTCTTCGTTATCGTCGGTTTGGTAATTAAAGTCGGGGTTTGTTGAATAAACAATATCTATTCTGTTTTTTGGTTTTTTAGCCATGGTTGTAAAAGGTTTTATTTTATACGTGTAGAGACGCACATTTGTGCGTCTCTATATAAAATCACTTATAAATATGATTAAAAATATTTTTGTTCTGATCCTTCAATTTCCGAAAGAAGACTGTTTGCTAAACGGCTAGCACCAAATCTGAATAAACGTGGATTTAACCATTCGTCGCCTAATACCTCTTTAACAATAGTGTAGTAAGTAATAGCTTCGTTAGCAGTTTGAATACCACCTGCAGGCTTAATACCAATTCGCTTGCCAGTATGGTCGAAATACATCTTCGCAATTTTACACATTACATAAATGGCCTCTGGAGTAGCAGCAGGTTCCATTTTGCCTGTCGATGTTTTAATAAAGTCGCCACCAGCCTCAATAGCAACAATAGAAGCCATTTTCACTTGCTCAGGATCTGTCATTGCACCTGTTTCAAGAATAACTTTAAGATGAGCATTGCCTACAACTTCCTTAATCTGGCTTACTTCAGAATAAACAGCAGAGTAATCGCCCTCTAAGAATTTACCAACAGGAATAACAATGTCAACATCGGTAGCACCGTGGTCAACAGCCATATCGCATTCGGTTAATTTAATCTCTAAAAATGTTTGAGAAGCAGGGAAACCAGCTGCTACAGAAGCAATACCAATGTTTTTATCTAACAAAGAGGCTTTAACACAAGCAACAAATGGAGGATAAACACAAATAGCTGCCACATTTGGCATTGAAGGGTAGTTAATTTTTAGCTCGTTAACCTTTTTACACATTGCCTCAACACTGCTAAAAGTATCTGTACAGCTAAGTGTTGTAAGGTCTATAAGGCTAAAAATAGTTTTGTAAACATCGTTGTTTTTGTATTCTTGGCTCTTTGCAAGAAGTTTATCTAAATCGTTTTTTACACTTTCGTGTGTGAAAGAGATATTGTATTTGTTTATAATGCTTTCCATTGTTTTTGTTTTTTATTGTTAACTCACAAAAATACAATATTGAAAACACTTTTTAAAATTTTTATTCACTGCTGATTTTGAAATAATACTTTAGTTACAAATGTTTGTCTATCTCTATTGATTATAGAATTTACAAAGTCTGTTTTATGCCGAAATGATAGCCAATGTTCACTTAATTTTTGAATAGTATTATTAGGAAATAGTATAAAAGAAAAGAGAGTCTTTGAAGACTCTCTTTATGTTATTTTGCTAGTATTATTATTTCATTTTTTTTGACCTCAATAACTCCTCCGTTTATTTCGAAGAAAATAGGTTCGGTTTTGTCGGTCTCCATAATTTTTATGCGTCCCTTTTCGAGAGTAGATATTATAGGAGCGTGGTCTTTTAATATTTCAAACGATCCTTTGCTACCAGGCACCTGAACCAGCTTTACTGTCCCTTTAAAAAGTTTTTTATCGGGTGCTATTATTTCTAGATTCATAATTTATGGTTTTTAGTTTCCTGATTCGGCAAGCATTTTATCGCCTTTAGCAATAGCGTCTTCAATAGTACCAACAAGGTTAAATGCTGCTTCTGGATATTTATCAGTTTTACCATCCATAATCATATTAAAACCTTTAATAGTATCCTCAATAGAAACTAAGGTTCCTTTTAAGCCAGTAAATTGCTCGGCCACATGGAAAGGTTGCGATAAGAAACGCTGAACCCTACGAGCGCGGTGAACAATAAGCTTATCATCTTCTGAAAGTTCATCCATTCCAAGGATAGCAATAATATCTTGAAGCTCTTTGTAACGCTGAAGAATATTAATAACACGTTGTGCACAATCGTAATGCTCTTGTCCAACAATGTTTGGCGAAAGAATACGCGACGTTGAATCTAGTGGATCAACAGCAGGATAAATTCCTAATTCCGATATTTTACGCGAAAGTACTGTTGTTGCATCAAGGTGAGCAAAAGTAGTAGCAGGAGCTGGATCGGTAAGGTCATCTGCAGGAACATAAACAGCTTGTACCGATGTGATTGATCCGTTTTTAGTTGATGTAATACGCTCTTGCATAACACCCATCTCGGTTGCTAATGTAGGTTGGTAACCTACTGCCGATGGCATACGACCTAATAGAGCTGATACCTCTGATCCGGCTTGTGTAAAGCGGAATATATTATCGATAAAAAACAGAATGTCTCGACCTTTTTCAGGTTCACCTTCTTTATTTTCAGATTTAAGACCTGTGCCATCGCGAAGTGATTCGGCAATTGTTAGACCCGAAAGAGCCACAGTAGCACGTGCCCCAGGAGGTTCGTTCATTTGACCAAACACAAGTGCAATTTGAGATGTCTCCATGGCTTTTTTATCAACCTTAGATAAATCCCATCCGCCTTCTTCCATGCTTTTGCCAAATTCTTCGCCGTAAGTCATAACTCCCGACTCAATCATTTCGCGAAGTAAGTCGTTACCCTCGCGAGTACGCTCACCAACACCAGCAAAAACCGAAAGACCATCGTGAGCCTTTGCAATATTATTAATAAGTTCTTGAATAAGTACTGTTTTACCTACACCAGCACCGCCGAAAAGACCAATTTTACCACCTTTAAGGTAAGGCTCAATAAGGTCGATAACTTTAATACCTGTGTACAAAACTTCCTCTTTTACCGAAAGCTCTTCATAAGTAGGTGGTTCGCGATGAATAGGGTATGAACCAGTAGTATCTAGATCGCCAATACCATCGATTGGTTTACCGATAACGTTTAATAATCGTCCTTTAATTTGTTCACCAACAGGCATTGAAATGGCCGATCCAGTTGGTTCAACCTTCATACCTCGTTGCAAACCATCGGTAGAATCCATAGCAATAGTTCTTACTGTGTATTCTCCAATATGTTGTTGTACTTCAACAATCAAATCTTCCTGATTATCCTTGATAACTCTAAGAGCTTCTCTGATTTTTGGCAGGTCTTTTTCTGTTTCGAAGCAAATATCTACTACAGGACCGATTACTTGGGTTATTATACCTGGTTGTGACATTAATAATTGGTTTTTTAGTCAGTTTTTGAATTAAGCAAATTTAATATAAAAAATATATTATCCCTTTTTAGGACAGTTTTTATTACTCTACTTTGATCTGTTTGTAAGCGATTGGCATAATTCTATAAGAATTTCTTTTTTATCATCTTTAACAGATACTTTTTCTAGATGTTCAAGAGCTTTTGAAAGATATTTACTTATTCTTTCTTTAGTTAAATGCTCAACATTGGCTTTAGAGAAAAGGTTTTTTACAGCTTCAATTTTTTCGTTGTTGTCAAATTCTTCTGCTTTAGTCCACTTTTTAAGCTCAACAAGATCGTTGCCACTTAGTGTGTTTAGGGTATTTATCAGAAGGAAAGTTTTTTTGTTTGCTATAATGTCGCCTCCAATTGCTTTACCGAAAACTTTTGAATCGCCAAAAGAATCCAACAAGTCGTCTTGTAATTGGAATGCTAATCCTAGATTTTCACCAAAATGGTATAGATGATCGGCATCGGCTTTTGAGGCATTACCAATAATAGCACCTATTTTTATTGCTCCACCAATCAAAACGGCTGTTTTTAAGCGAATCATCTCAAGATAATCTTCTTCGAAAACAATTTGTTGTTTTTCAAAATTCATATCGTATTGCTGTCCTTCACAAACTTGCAGTGCTACTTGGTTAAATACATCGAGCACAGCTGGAAGAAATTCAACAGGGGTTTTGGCAATAAATTGATTGGCTTTAATCATCATTGCATCGCCCGAAAGAATAGCTGTATTATTATTCCACTTAGCATGCACCGTAGGATTACCACGACGAATAGGAGCGTTATCCATAATATCGTCGTGTAAGAGAGTGAAATTATGGAAAATCTCGATTCCTAGAGCTGGGTTAATAGCGTTTTCCACCTTATCGGTGAATAAATTACATGCCATAATAGCCAATGCTGGTCGAAGGCGTTTTCCGCCAACTGAAAGAGCATATGCAATAGGTTCATACAAACCAGAAGGTTCGCGACCAATATTTATTGCAATAAAGGCTTTATTAATGATTTCTTTTGATTCGTTTATATCGTACATATATTTTTATTCTACTAATATTTCTTCCTGTTTATTAATATTCTTGTTGTTCTCTTCAACTTTTAAACTCCCTAAATCAATATCTTCTTCTTCGTCAAAAATTAACATTAATGGTTCTTTAAACGATTTACCAATAAGTATTTTATCGATTGTTAATAATAGCGAAGGAAGAAGAACTAAATTAGCAAACATTGCAATAAGCAAAGTTAACGAAACTAAAATACCAAGTGCTCTTGTTCCACCAAATTCTGATGCCGCAAATATTGAAAAACCAAAGAACAGAACTACAGATGTATAAAACATGCTAATTCCAGTATCTTTAACTGCTGTTAATGCAGATTTCTTTATATTAAATTTACTGTGTTTAAGTTCTTGTCGATATTTGGCCAGATAGTGTATTGTATCATCTACCGAAATACCAAAGGCAATACTAAAAACAAGAACTGTTGAAGGCTTAATTGGGATATTAAAAAAGCCCATAACCATAGCTGTTACTAATAGTGGTATTAGGTTAGGAATTAATGAAACGATAACCATTCGTAACGAACCAAACATCCACGACATTATAAAAGCAATAAGTATTACTGCCAAAAATAGACTTGTAAAAAGACTATTTACTAGATAATCGTTTCCTCGGGCATTAATAATGCTCGATCCTGTAACTATTGTATTGTATTTCGCTCTATCGAAGATAGAATCTACTTCGGCATTTATTTTTTCTTCCAAATTACACATAGCCTCAGTTCCTATGTCGGCAACGTTGTATTGAATTCTAGCTGTTTGTGAGGTGCTATCAACAAAGTTAAAAAGGTGTTTCGACGGTTTACTCATCGATCCTTTAAAGTACGAGAATATGAAGTTAGACTCGGTGCGATTAGGTATTTTATAAGCTGATTCCTTTCCGTTATAATATGCCTGACGAGCAAATTTTACTGCCGAGTTTATGCTTATTGGTTTCGATAATTCTGGGTATTTTGAAAGATTTTTTTCCAGTTTATCAATTTTTTGTAAGTTTTTAAGATTAAGAACTCCTCGTTTCACTTTTGTATCGATAGAAATATCTAAAGGCATTAGTCCTTTATAGTTATTCTCCATATAAAGTAAGTCGGTATAAATGGGGTCGTGATGGGGAACATCGTCAACCATAAAACCAGTACTTTTTATAAAAGTCATTCCATAAATTGCAACACCTACTAAAACAATTGTGAAACCATAAATATATGGTCGGTAATTAGAGATTAGGTGAATTAGTTTTGTCATAAACTTATTCACAATATCGTTCTCTAAATGTTTAATGTGACGCTGCTTTGGCGGATTGAAAAAGCTGAATATAATTGGAATTAATAGTAATGATATAAAGTAAACACCAATAATATTAATAGATGCGATTATACCAAACTCTTTTAAGATACGTGTTTCGGTAAAAATAAAGGTTGCAAAACCCAACGCTGTTGTAAGGTTTGTCATAAAAGTAGCCGAGCCAATTTTTTGTATAACTCGTTGAAGAGCCTTTATTTTATTACCATGATGTTTGTATTCTTGGTGATATTTGTTAAGCAAAAACACACAGTTTGGAATACCAATTACAATTAGTAGTGGAGGTATAACTGCTGTAAGAATGGTTATTTTAAAATCTAAAATAGACATCCAGCCAATAGACCATATTACTGCAACTCCAACAACAAGCATCGAAAAAGCTACTACTCTGAATGAACGATAGAAAAAGAATAATAGTAACGATGTGATTGCAATTGCTAATAATACAAAAAGCAACATTTCCGACTTTATTTTATCGGCAACTTTAATTCTAATGTATGGAAGTCCAGAGTATTTGAAATCTAATTTGTATTCCGAGGCAAAATTTTCGGTAATATTTTTAATATCGCTTATAAGGCGTCCTCGTTCCTTGCTTTGTAATATATTTCGGTTTAACATTACGGCAATTAAATACGAGTTGGTTTCGGGATTGTAAATAACTCCTTTATAGAATGGTAAAGATGTTATTAGTTTTTTAATAGAGTCGGCTTCTTGTTGTGTTTGTGGAATATCTTTAGCTACCGATTTAAATTCAAATTTCTTTAAATCAATATTTTTGCGAATATTAAACACTTCTGAAAGAGAGAAAGCTTGCTCTACACCATTTATGGAGTTGAGATTGGTAATCATTGTTTTCCAGTCGTTAAGCTGATTAACTTCGAAGAAATTATCTGTTTCAACTCCAATAACAACCATGTTGCCGTATTTGCCAAACTGTTTAATAAATTTTTGATGCTTTATATAGGTGGAATCATCAGAAGGTAACAGAGAACTAGGTTCATACGACATTTTTACTCCAGTAGCCATATATGCCATAAAAGCAGTGGCTATTAGTAATATAGTTAATAAAATAGGTCTATTTCGTAATATTATGCGCGCTATAACTGTAAACATTTATCTAATATAGTTTTTAAAATTTATTTGCTGAAGAAAAGTTTATATCATTTGTAGAAATAATTGCGCTAAAGTAGTATAAATCTTGCAAAGT